>NZ_JANIAG010000088.1:0-22843 GCF_028682155.1 Pseudomonas sp. 39004 | reverse complement strand
CGATCTGGCGGTTTCACCCACTTTGCGCACGGCGGCCTCGATTGACGGCGTAGGCAGGGCCGCGAAGTTCATGCGCAAGCAGTGACGGAACTTGCCCGAGGCAGAGAAAATGCTGCCCACGGCGATCTGTACACCTTGCTCCAGTAAAGCGCGGTTCAGCCGCAGCGTGTCGAAATGTTCAGGCAGTTCGACCCACAGCATGAAGCCACCCTGGGGCCGGCTGACACGCGTGCCCGGCGGGAAGTAACGGGTCACCCAGTCGCTCATCAGGTCGCGGCTGCGTTGGTACTGGCTGCGCATGCGCCGCACGTGAGGCTGGTAATGGCCGGCTTTGATGAAGTCGGCGATGGCCAGTTGGGGCTGGCTGGCGGTGCTGCCGGTGCTGATGTACTTCATGTGCAGCACCCGCTCCAGGTAACGCCCCGGCGCTACCCAGCCGATGCGCAGGCCGGGTGCCAAGGTCTTGGAGAACGAACTGCACAGCAATACACGGCCGTCGTCGTCGAACGACTTGAGGGTGCGCGGGCGCGGGTAGGTGTAGGCCAGGTCGCCGTACACATCGTCTTCGAGAATGGCCACGTCATAGCGCTGGGCCAGGCTGAGCAAGGCCTTCTTGCGCGCCTCGGGCATGATGTAACCCAATGGGTTGTTGCAGCTCGGGGTGATCTGGATGAGCTTGATCGGCCACTGCTCCAGGGCCAGTTCCAGTGCTTCGAGGCTGATGCCGGTGACCGGGTCGGTGGGGATCTCCAGCGCCTTCATGCCCAGGCCCTTGAGGGTTTGCATGGCGCCATGGAAGCTGGGCGAGTCGACCGCGACGATGTCGCCTGGCTCGCACACGGCGCGAATGCTGCAGGACAGCGCCTCATGGCAGCCGGTGGTCACCACCAGGTCCGCCGGGCTCAGGCGGCAGCCGGAGTCCAGCGTCAGGCGGGCGATCTGCTCGCGCAGGGCCAGGTTGCCATGGATGTTGTCGTAATAGAGGCCGGGCATGTCCTGGCGCCGGCTCAGCTGGGCGAGGCTGCGCAGCAGCGGCTTGAGGGTCGGGCTGTTGATGTCGGGCATGCCGCGCCCCAGTTGCATCACGTCCTGGCGTGGGGTGCTGCGGACCAGTTCCAGCACCTGCTCCCACTGGGAGATGTCCACGGGGCGCTGGGCTGGGCGGCTGACGGCGGGCAGGGCAGGGAGGTGGCGGCCTTCGCTGACGAAATAGCCGGATTTGGGCCGCGGCGAGACCATGCCGCTGTCTTCGAGCATGCGGTAGGCCTGTTGCACGGTGCTCAGGCTGACCCCGTGCTCCACGCTCAGGGCACGCACCGAGGGCAGGCGCTGACCAGGGCGATACAAGCCCTGTTCGATACGGGCGCCGAGCAACTCGGCGAGGTTGAGGTAAAGCGTCACGGCATACTCCAGCGCCGCTGAGCTGCAGCGACCAGTACAGTTGCGCTGAAAATACAGCATTCACCCGTCGATTCGCCAATTCTGTATGGGAATAATAAGCCGCTATTGGATCTGTATTGTCATCAGTGCCGGCGCGCATGCTTGCTTCACGGTATCAACTGATCGGGAGAACGCAGCGATGGGTGGCATGAGCGATGTGCGCTTGCAACTGATGGCCAAGGAGCTGGAAACCGGGCAGCACGCCAAGGTCTTCAACGCGCCGGCAGGCCTGGGCCGTTGGGGGCTGATGCTGCACCGCTGGCACACCCGTAGGGCCTTGTTGCAACTGACCGATGATGAATTGCGCGATGTCGGGCTGAGCTGGGAGCAGGCCCGAGAAGAGGGGCGTAAGCCATTTTGGAGGGATTGATTGAGGGCTACGAGGTGCATGGCTTGAGGGTGATGGCGGCGCTCGATTTGCGCGCCACTATCACCCTCAAGGCATGCTCCGCCTCACATCACCTAAACCAATTCCTTGAGCCGGTGCCAGAGCATCCCCAATGCCAGCAGTGGCGAGCGCAGGTGCTTGCCGCCGGGGAAGGTGATGTGCGGCACCTTGGCGAACAGGTCGAAGCGCCCGCTCTGCTGGCCGCTGATGGCCTCGCCAAGCAGGCGCCCGGCCAGGTGGGTGGCGTTGAGCCCATGGCCGGAATAGGCCTGGGCGTAGTAGACGTTCGGCTGGCTGGCCAAACGCCCGATCTGTGGTAGGCGGTTGGCCCCGATGCCAATCATGCCGCCCCATTGGAATTCGATGCGCACATCGGCCAACTGCGGGAATACTTTGAGCATCTTTGGCCGCATGTAGGCGGCAATGTCTTGCGGGTCGCGGCCGGAATAGTGGCAGGCACCGCCGAACAGCAGCCGCTGGTCGGCAGACAGCCGGTAGTAATCCAGCGCCACGCGCTGGTCGCACACGGCCATGTTCTGCGGCAGCAGCGCGCGGGCACGCGCGTCGCCCAGGGGCTCGGTGGCGATGATGTAGCTGCCGGCGGGCAGCACCTTGCCGCCCAGCTCGCGGTTGAGGCCGTTGTGGTAGGCGTTGCAGCACAGTACCAACGTCTTGGCACGGACCCTGCCTTGAGCGGTGTGTACCTTGACTTCGGGGCCGTACTCGATGCGCGTGACCTCTGACTGCTCGAACAGCCGCACGCCAAGGCGGCTGGCCACGGCCGCTTCGCCGAGGGCCAGGTTGAGCGGGTGCAGGTGGCCCGAGCCCATGTCGATCAGGCCGCCCACATAGCGGTCGGAGCCGACCACGCTGTGGATATCGTCTTTCGCCACCAGACGCAGTTCGTGGCGATACCCCAGGCTGCGCAATGCTTCGGCTTCTTCGGCAAAGCCTTGCAGCTCGCCAGGTTTGTTGGCCAGGTCGCAATAGCCCCAGGTCAGGTCGCAGGCGATGTTGTGGCGCTCGACCCGCTCGCGGACGATCTCCACGGCCTCCAGGCCCATCAGCTTCATGCTGCGCACGCCTTCCTCGCCGATCACCGGGAGGAACTGCTCCAGGCCATGGCCGACACCGCGGATCAATTGCCCGCCGTTGCGCCCGCTGGCGCCCCAGCCGAGCTTGCAGGCTTCCAGCAGAATCACCGAGAGGCCACGTTCAGCCAGTTCGATGGCGGTGTTAATGCCTGAATAGCCACCGCCAATGATGCACACGTCGGCGCTGTGCTCGCCTTGCAGGAAGGCATGATCGGCGTGTGGCGCGCTGCTGGCGGCGTAATAGGAAGCGGCGTGCTGCGCGCTATGGATCATGGGGCAGGTCCTGGGCTTTTGGGCAGAAGGAGGGAGGATAAGCCGGGGTCGGAAGGTGGGCAACAAGGCGAGAGCCGCGTCCGCGTTCGCGGTTAAAGCTGTACCCACAGGGCCGGTGCAATGGGCCTATAATTCACCCCACCTTCTTGCCCTGTACCCGCCATGTCCTGCAACCGCCACAAGATCCACTTCCTGCGTGAACTCATCCCTTCTTTCGAGTGCGAGCCCGGCTGCCACGACTGCTGCGGCCCGGTCACCACCTCGGCCGAAGAAATGGCCCGCCTGCCGCGCAAGACCGAGGCCGAGCAAGCCGCTGCGCTGCAGCACCTGGACTGCGTGCACTTGGGCGCCAACGGCTGCACAGTGTATGAAGAGCGCCCGATGATCTGCCGCCTGTTCGGCACCACCCCACGCATGGCCTGCCCGCGCGGCCGTGGCCCGGAGCAGATGATCGAGCCCGAGGCCGAGCAGCTCGTTCATCAGTTCATTGCCACCACCCGCCAGGTGCTGGTCTAGCCTCAGTCCGGAATCGGCAGGCAGAGGCTCTCCTTCACCTCTTCCATCACGATGTAGCTCTTCGACTCGCGCACGTGCGGCAGCTTCAGCAGGATGTCGCCCAGCAGCTTGCGGTACGACGCCATCTCCGAAATACGCGCCTTTACCAGGTAGTCGAAATCGCCCGAAACCAGGTGGCACTCCAGCACATGGGGCAGCTTGAGCACCGCACGCCGAAACTCCTCGAAGGTGTCGCCAGACTTGTAGTCCAGGCTGATTTCGACGAACACCAGCAAGCTGCCCTTCAGGTGCTGCGGATTGAGCCGGGCGTTGTAGCCCATGATGATGCCCTCGCGTTCCAGGCGGCGGACGCGCTCGGTGCACGGGGTGGTGGAAAGCCCAACTTTCTCGCCCAGTTCGGTGAAGGAAATACGCCCGTCATTCTGCAGGATCCGCAGTATGTTGCGGTCGATCTTGTCCAGTTCACGCTTGCTCTGGTGCTGGGTTCTCATAGGGGATGCCCCTCCGTGAAAGGCAATATTGCCGAGAATTCTCGCCAAATATAGGCTTTTATATAGTGAATTGCACTGGTCTGTAATTTTTATACTGCGCGCATCCATGCCATTTCAACAAAAGACAGCGGTGCGCCGCGTGCGAGGGATCAACAATGCGAGTTCTGGTACTTGGTAGCGGTGTGATCGGAACCGCCAGTGCCTATTATCTGGCCCGGCAAGGTTACGAAGTGACGGTGGTCGACCGCCAGCCGGCGGTGGCCATGGAAACCAGCTTCGCCAACGCAGGCCAGATCTCGCCCGGCTATGCCTCGCCCTGGGCCGCCCCGGGTGTACCGCTTAAGGCCATCAAGTGGTTGCTCGAACGCCACGCGCCCCTGGCCATCAAGCTGACCGGCGACGTTGACCAGTACCTGTGGATGGCACAGATGCTGCGCAACTGCACCGCCAGCCGTTATGCGGTGAACAAGGAGCGCATGGTGCGTCTGTCCGAGTACAGCCGTGATTGCCTCGACGAGCTGCGCGCCGAAACCGGCATCGCTTATGAAGCCCGCACCCTGGGCACCACCCAGTTGTTCCGCACCCAGGCGCAGGTCGATGCCGCCGCCAAGGACATCGCCGTGCTCGAGCAGTCCGGTGTGCCTTATGAACTGCTCGACCGCGATGGCATCGCCCGCGTCGAACCGGCCCTGGCCGGGGTAAAAGACATCCTGGCCGGTGCCCTGCGCCTGCCCAACGACCAGACCGGCGACTGCCAGCTGTTCACCACCAAGCTTGCCGACATGGCGCTGAAGCTGGGTGTGGAGTTCCGCTTCGGCCAGGACATCCAGCGCCTGGACTTCGCCGGCGACCGCATCAATGGCGTGTGGATCGACGGCAAGCTGGAAACTGCCGACCGCTACGTGCTGGCCCTGGGCAGCTACTCGCCGCAGATGCTCAAGCCGCTGGGCATCAAGGCGCCGGTCTACCCGCTCAAGGGTTACTCGCTGACGGTGCCGATCACCAACGCCGACATGGCGCCGACCTCGACCATTCTCGATGAAACCTACAAGGTCGCCATCACCCGTTTCGACAACCGCATCCGCGTCGGCGGCATGGCTGAGATCGCCGGTTTTGACCTGTCGCTGAACCCGCGTCGACGCGAAACGCTGGAGATGATCGTCAACGACCTTTATCCTCGCGGCGGTGACCTGAGCCAAGCCAGTTTCTGGACCGGCCTGCGCCCGGCGACCCCGGACGGTACACCGATCGTGGGTGCCACTGCGTTCCGTAACCTGTTCCTGAACACCGGTCACGGGACCTTGGGCTGGACCATGGCGTGCGGCTCTGGTCGCCTGTTGGCAGACCTGATTGCGCGCAAGAAGCCGCAGATCAGTGCCGAAGGCCTGGATATTTCCCGTTATGGCAACAGCCGGGAAGCCACCAAGCAAGGCCAGACCGCGCCCGTGCATCAATGATTTGAAGGCCTGCGCTGGCCTCTTCGCGGGGTTACCCGCGAAGAGGCAAACACCGTTATTAAACTGAACCACCATAAGGCATGCCGCCATGCGTCCCGCCCGCGCCCTGATCGACCTCCAGGCCCTGCGCCACAACTACCGCCTTGCCCGTGAACTGACCGGCGCCAAAGCCCTTGCCGTGATCAAGGCCGATGCCTACGGCCACGGCGCGGTGCGTTGCGCCCTGGCACTGGAGGCCGAAGCCGATGGCTTTGCCGTGGCCTGCATCGAAGAAGCGCTGGAGCTGCGCGCAGCTGGCATCAAGGCCCCAGTGCTGTTGCTCGAAGGCTTCTTCGAGGCCAGCGAACTCGCCCTGATCGCCGAGCACGACCTGTGGTGCGTGGTGCATTCGCTGTGGCAGCTCGAAGCAATCGAAAAGACCCAGGTGCACAAGCCGCTGACCGTCTGGCTGAAGCTCGACAGCGGCATGCACCGTGTCGGCCTGCACCCCAAGGATTATCACGAGGCGTATCAGCGCCTGCTGGCTACTGGCAGCGTCCTGCGCATCGTATTGATGAGCCACTTCGCCCGTGCCGACGAACTGGACGCCGACGCCACCGCCGAGCAGATCGCGGTGTTCGAGGCCGCGCGCCAGGGGCTGGCCGCCGAGTGCAGCTTGCGCAACTCGCCTGGGGTACTGGCGTGGCCACAGGCAGGCGGCGACTGGGTGCGCCCGGGCCTCATGCTGTATGGCGCCACACCTTTCGAAGTGGCCCAGGCCGAGGCTGAACGCCTGCAACCGGTAATGACCCTGCAATCGCGGGTCATCAGCGTGCGCGAGCTGCCGGCCGGCGAGCCGGTGGGCTACGGCGCCAAGTTCATCGGCACGCGGCCGACCCGTGTCGGCGTGGTCGCCATGGGCTATGCCGATGGCTACCCACGCCAGGCGCCCAATGGCACCCCGGTGATGGTCGCGGGCAAGCGCAGCCAGCTGATTGGCCGGGTGTCGATGGACATGCTGTGCATCGACCTGACCGATGTGCCCGAGGCTACCGTGGGCAGCCCGGTGGAGCTGTGGGGCAAGCAGGTGCTGGCCAGCGAGGTGGCTGCCCATGCCGGCACCATTCCGTACCAGATTTTCTGCAACCTCAAGCGGGTGCCGAGGGACTACTGTGGTGAGTAAGTGCGACGAATAAGACGCTGAAGCGGACAGGTTGCAGGGTGGTGTGTTGTAAATACTGAACGGCATTGCCATGATATCGTTCACATTCACCCCCTCTCTTCCCGTTTCAGGAGGCTCCAGCTTTGGACGTCGGCGAACGACTGCAAGCCATCCGCAAGCTCAAGGGCCTGTCACAACGTGAGCTCGCCAAGCGCGCGGGTGTCACCAACAGCACCATCTCGATGATCGAGAAAAACAGCGTCAGCCCTTCGATCAGTTCGCTGCGCAAGGTGCTGAGTGGCATTCCGATGTCCATGGTCGAGTTCTTTTCGGTCGAACTGGCCGCCGAGAGCCCTACGCAGGTCGTCTACAAGGCCCATGAGCTGATCGATATCTCGGACGGTGCGGTGACCATGAAGCTGGTGGGCAAGTCGCACCCCAACCGCGCCATTGCGTTTCTCACCGAGGTCTACCCACCGGGTGCCGACACCGGCGCCGAGATGCTTACCCACGACGGTGAAGAGACCGGCATCCTGCTTGAAGGCCGGCTTGAGCTGGTGGTCGGCAACGAGATTTTCATCCTCGAAGAGGGCGACAGCTACTACTTCGAAAGCACCCGCCCGCACCGCTTTCGCAACCCTTTCAAGGAACCTGCCCGGTTGATCAGCGCCGCGACGCCTTCAAACTTTTGATCCAGCGCAGTGCATTGTTTCGGCAATACCCCTTTCCTGTGTGGGGTCGTTTCACGGCCTCTGGGTTCCCGCTATACTTTTTAACGCTCGCCGATCCGTGGCCGCGAGCGTGATTAGCCACCATGAGGGTGTACGCGTGAACCAAATCAAGAAGATGCTGGCCGTACCAGCAGCCGTATTCGCCCTCTGGGCAATGAGCGCAACCGCTGCAACCAATGACGACATCGCCAAGCGCCTAGAACCGGTGGGCCAGGTGTGCATCCAGGGCCAGGAGTGCAAGGGCATGGAGGTGGCCACTGCGGCGGCTGGCGGCGCTGCCAAGACGCCGGACGACATCATTGCCAAGCATTGCAATGCCTGCCATGGCACCGGCTTGCTGGGCGCGCCGAAAATCGGCGATACCGCCGCGTGGAAGGAACGTGCCGACCACCAGGGCGGCCTGGATGGCATCCTGGCCAAGGCCATTACCGGTATCAATGCCATGCCGCCGAAAGGCACCTGTGCCGATTGCTCGGATGATGACCTGATGGGTGCGATCAAGAAGATGTCGGGGTTGTAAGTAGCCGCTCAATTGCATGAAGCCCGCCTTTGATGGCGGGCTTTGTATATGTGCAGCCAGTGCCGGCAACCAACCCGCTGAACGCCGTGTCCAACCCCTGACCCCATGGAAGACTCAGGAGGCCAAGATGCACCTCTGCTCCATCGATCAGGCAGTCGACCAGGCGCTGTCGCGCCTGCCGGCCCACATTCACATGGGCCTGCCGCTGGGCCTTGGCAAACCCAACGCCTTCGTCAATGCGCTGTACGCCCGAGTGCGCGAACTGCCCGAGCGCCAGTTGACGATCTACACGGCCTTGTCCCTTGGCCGTCCACCCTTGGGCGACGGCCTGCAGCGGCGCTTCCTCGAACCCTTCATCGAGCGTGTGTTCGCCGATTACGAAGACCTCACCTACCTCGCCGACCTGCGCAACGACCAACTGCCGCCGAACATCCGCGTCGAGCAGTTCTTCATGCAGCCCGGCAGCCTGCTGCACAGCGAGAGCGCCCAGCAGGACTACGTCAGCAGCAACTACAGCCACGCCGCCCGTGACATCAACGCCAAGGGCCTTAACCTGATTGCCCAGATGGTGGCCGCCACCCCAGAAAAGCCCGTGCACCTGAGCTTGGCCTGTAACCCCGACATCACCCTCGACCTGCTGCCGATGATCGCCAAGCGCCGCGCGGCCGGTGAAACCATACTCATGCTTGGCCAGGTGCATGCCGAGCTGCCCTACATGCCGGGTGACTCGGAGCTGAGCATCGACGCATTCGACCTGCTGATCGATGAGGTGGAGCAACGCCGGCTGTTCTCCACGCCGAACATGCCGGTCACCACCCAGGACCATTGCATCGGCCTGCACGCCAGCACCCTGGTGCGTGATGGCGGCACCTTGCAGATAGGCATCGGCGCCATGGGCGATGCCGTGGCCGCTGCGCTGTTAGCGCGCCAGGGCGACAATGCGGGCTATCGGGCATTGATGGATGAACTGGATGTTGGCCCATGGCAAACCCTGATCCAGCGCGAAGGGGGGCTGGATGCCTTCGCCCAAGGCCTCTACGGATGCAGCGAAATGTTCGTCAACGGCCTGCTGGCGCTGGCGGAGGCGGGCGTGGTGCGGCGCCCGGCAGACGAGCAGGGCGTATTGGTGCATGGCGGGTTTTTCCTCGGCCCGCGGGCGTTCTACCAACGCTTGCGGGACATGCCGCTGGAGCAGCGCGCACGGTTTGCCATGACGCGTATCAGTTTCATCAATGAGCTGTATGGCCAGGAAGAACTGAAGCGCCGCCAGCGCCGGGATGCGCGGTTCATCAATACGGTATTCACCATGACCCTGCTGGGCGCGGGGGTGGCCGACCAGCTGGAGGATGGCCGTGTGCTCAGCGGCGTGGGCGGGCAGTACAATTTCGTCGCCCAAGGCCACGCGCTGGAGGGCGGGCGATCGATACTGCTGTTACGTAGCTGGCGCGAGGCGGCGGGCCAGGTCAGCTCGAACCTGCTGTGGGCCTACGGCCACTGCACCATCCCCAGGCACCTGCGCGATATCGTGGTGACCGAGTACGGCATCGCCGACCTGCGCGGGCAGACCGACAGTGAAGTGATTGCGCGGTTGTTGGCGGTCAGTGATTCGAGGTTCCAGGGCGAGCTGATCGAACAGGCCCAGAAGGCCGGCAAGTTGGCCAGGGATTTCCAGCTGGAAGCACGCTTTACCGACAACACGCCAGAGCGCCTTGAGGCCATCCGGGCGCGCCATGCAGGGCTGTTTCCGGAGTATCCGCTGGGCACCGATTTCACGGCCGAAGAGCGTGACTTGCTGCGGGCGTTGAACTGGCTGAAGAGCAAGTTCAGGTTGAGCGAGGTACTGGGGCTGGGCAAGGCAGCGCTGGATGCGCCGGGGCCGGAGGGGTATGCGGCGCAGTTGGCGCGCATGGGGTTGGGGGATCCCCAAGGGCTGAAGGAAGAAATCTATCAGCGGTTATTGCTGGCGGGTTTGGCGGCGACCCGATAATTGTCGGGGCCGCAGAGCGGCCCTTTCGCGACGCAAGGCCGCTCCTGCAGGCTCGCGCGATCTGCTTCACCTATAGGAGCGGCCCCAACGGCGATCACTCGATGAAGCTGACCACACCACCTGCCAGCGACTTCACCCGCGCCAGCGATTCAACGCGGTAGCCCTGGCTGTCCAGCTCGGCACGGCCGCCCTGGAACGACTTCTCGATGACGATACCCAGCCCGGCCACCGTGGCGCCAGCTTGCTTGATGATCGAGATCAGTGCCTGCGACGCCTTGCCGTTGGCCAGGAAGTCATCGATCACCAGCACGCGGTCGCTGCTGTTGAGATGACGCGGCGAGATGGCCACGGTGTTCTCGGTCTGCTTGGTGAAGGAGTACACCGAGGCAGTCAGCAGGTTCTCGGTCAGGGTCAGCGACTGGTGCTTGCGCGCAAAGATCACCGGCACGCCCAGCTTCAGGCCCGTCATCACTGCCGGGGCAATGCCCGAGGCTTCGATGGTGACGATCTTGGTCACGCCGGCGTCGGCGAACAGGCGGGCGAACTCGTCACCGATCAACTGCATCAGCGCAGGGTCGATCTGGTGGTTGAGAAACGCGTCGACTTTGAGAACCTGATCGGAAAGCACGATGCCTTCTTCGCGAATCTTCTGATGCAGTGCTTCCACTGTGGTTTTCCTCGATGTAGCAAAGGTGGCCGCAACAGCGGCAACGGTTAAAGAGTAAGGGTTGATCAGCGTTTGAGCATCGCCCGAATATCGGCCAGTGCGTTGTTGCCACGCGCAGCTTTGACTTCGACTGGCGCATCGTCCAGGCCTTCCCAGGCCAGGTCGTCCGGCGGCAGTTCGTCGAGGAACCGGCTCGGTGTGCAGTCGATGATTTCGCCGTACTGCTTGCGCTTGGCCGCAAAGGTGAAGGCCAGGGTCTGGCGCGCGCGGGTGATGCCCACGTAGGCCAGGCGGCGTTCTTCTTCGATGGTGTCGGCTTCGATGCTGGAGCGGTGCGGGAGGATCTCTTCTTCCATGCCCATGATGAACACGTAAGGGAATTCCAGGCCCTTGGAGGCATGCAGGGTCATCATCTGCACGCCTTCGGCGTTTTCTTCCTCTTCCTGCTGGCGCTCGAGCATGTCGCGCAGCACCAGCTTGCCGATGGCGTCCTCGATGGTCATGTCACCCTCTTCATCCTTTTCGAGGGTGTTTTTCAGCGCTTCGATCAGGAACCAGACGTTGCTGATACGGAACTCCGCCGCCTTGTCGCTGGCGGTTTGCTGGCGGATCCAGTTCTCGTAGTCGATGTCGCGGATCATTTCGTGCAGCGCGGCGATCGGGTCGTCCAGCGCCACCTTGTGGCGCACCCCGTCCAGCCAGTGCTTGAAGCGCTGCAGGCGCTCGGTGTAACGGGCGTCCAGGTGCTCGCCCAGGCCCAGCTCCTCGCTGGCGGCGTACATCGAGATACCGCGTTCGGTCGAATAGTTACCGAGCTTTTCCAGGGTCGTGGAGCCGATTTCCCGGCGCGGCACGTTGATGACCCGCAGGTAGGCGTTGTCGTCGTCGGGGTTCACCAGCAAGCGCAGGTAGGCCATGAGGTCCTTGACCTCCTGGCGGCCGAAGAAACTATTGCCGCCAGACAGGCGATACGGCACCTGGTGGTGCTGCAGCTTGAGTTCGATCAGCTTGGCCTGGTAGTTGCCGCGGTAGAGGATGGCGAAGTCGCTGTACGGGCGGTTGGTGCGCAGGTGCAGGGTGAGGATTTCCATGGCCACACGTTCGGCCTCGGCTTCCTCGTTCTTGCAACGGATCACGCGGATCTCGTCGCCCACGCCCATCTCGCTCCACAGCTGCTTTTCGAACGCGTGCGGGTTGTTGGCGATCAGCACGTTGGCGCAGCGCAGGATGCGGCTGGTGGAGCGGTAGTTCTGCTCCAGCATGACGATTTTAAGGGAGGGGTAGTCCTCCTTGAGCAGCATCAGGTTCTCGGGCCGCGCGCCGCGCCAGGCGTAGATCGACTGGTCGTCGTCGCCGACCACGGTGAACTGGTTGCGCATGCCGATCAGCATTTTCACCAGCAGGTACTGGCTGGCGTTGGTGTCCTGGTATTCGTCGACCAGCAGGTAGCGCACGCGGTTCTGCCAGCGCTCCAGCACCTCGGGGTGTTCCTGGAAGAGCTTGACCGGCTGCAGGATCAGGTCGTCGAAGTCCACCGCATTGAACGCCTTGAGCGTGCGCTGGTAGTGGGTATAGACGATGGCGGCGGTCTGCTCGCGCGGGTTGCGAGCCTTTTCCAGGGCCTCGGGGGGGAGGATCAGGTCGTTCTTCCAGGCACCGATCATGTTCTTGATCTCGTCGATGCCGTCGTCGCCGGAATACTCTTTCTGCATGATGTCCGACAGCAGCGCCTTGATGTCGGACTCGTCGAAGATCGAAAAACCAGGCTTGTAGCCCAGGCGCTCATGCTCCTTGCGGATGATGTTCAAGCCCAGGTTGTGGAAGGTGCACACGGTCAGGCCGCGGCCTTCCCCCGGCCGCAGCAGGGTGGCGACCCGCTCTTTCATCTCGCGCGCGGCCTTGTTGGTGAAGGTCATCGCCACGATGTACTGGGCACGGATGCCGCAGTTCTGGATGAGGTGGGCAATCTTGCGCGTGATCACGCTGGTCTTGCCGGAACCTGCACCGGCGAGCACCAAAAGAGGGCCGCCAACGTAGTCTCGGGCTTCCTGTTGCCGGGGATTGAGTCGGGACATGCTAGAAACCGGGGGTCGCCAGAAAATAGCCGCGCATTCTAACAGGCATGGGCCGGTTATGGCGCGACCGTCTGACGTCTGAGTCAGACTTTTGTCTGCGCATAAGCATTAGTCAGGCTCATGCTATTCATTGAAAAAATCGTATTTGCCGGTTGGCCTGGTTTCGCGCAGGATGCACGACGAAATGCGTCGGGGTGTACATGGCTAAAAATGGAAATCATTTTCATTAATGCAGTAGCATACCTGGCCTCTGCCGCTGCCCCGTCCAAGCCCTAAGGAGCCCGCTTGTCCACGCCTGTCGAACCTCTGCGTTTGCTGCTGTTGGCTGATGAGCCGGAATGGGCCGTGCTGTTGCGTGAGTGCGTGCAGGCCCTTGGCGGCAGCGCAGTGTTGTTGACCGCACCTGACTGGGAGTCGGTCGACAGCCTGTTCAGCCATGACCGCCAGGCCGTGATCCTGGCCACACCGGCCTTGCAGCCTGCCCCTGGGCGCTGTGAACTGCCCACCATCGTGCTGCTCGATCACGAGCCGGAGGTAGCGCCCGGCGGGGTCAGCGACTGGCTGGTGCGCGACCATCTCAATGCTGATGCCTTGCGCCGCTCGCTGCGCCATGTGCGCGAGCGCGGCGTGCTGGTGGCCACCTTGCAACGCCTGGCCGAGCAGGACCCACTGACCGGCATCGCCAACCGCCAGGGGTTTCAGGCCTTGCTGACGGCGCGCTTGGCAGAAGGTGATGGCCGTGGCCTGGCCCTCGGCCACCTCGACCTGGACAACTTCCGCCACGTCAACGACGCCCTCGGCCACCAGAGCGGAGACCGCCTTATCCTGCAGGTGGTGGTGCGGCTCAAGCAGCAGCTGGAGGCCGGTGACCTGGTGGCGCGCCTGGGCAGCGACGAATTTGCCCTGCTGATCGATACCCGCCGTGACCCGAATCGGGCCGAGTGGATGGCCGAACGCATCATCGAGGCCTTGGCCGAGCCCTACTGGATCGACGGCGAAAGCCTGCTGCTCGGCTGTAGCCTGGGCCTGGCGCATGCTCGCGCGCAGAGCGGTGCCGACCCCCTGATGTGGCATGCGCACATCGCCATGCGCCAGGCCAAGGGCAGCCAAGGCTGTACCTTTCATGTCTTCAATGAACGCATCAACCGCAACGCCCGCAGCCTTGCCGACCTGGAAAGCGAGCTGCGCCGGGCCCTGCGCCGTGACGAGCTGGAGCTGCACTACCAGCCACGGCTGAACCTGGCCGATGGGCGTATCGTCGGCCTGGAGGCGTTGGTGCGCTGGCGCCATGCCGAACGCGGCCTGTTGCCGCCCAGCGAGTTCGTGCCGCTGGCCGAGCAGAGCGGGCTGATCGTGCCGCTGGGCTACTGGGTGATATCGCGCGCGCTGCGTGACATGCAGGCGCTGTGCGAGCATGGCCTGGCGCCGCTGCACATGGCGGTGAACCTGAGCTTTCGCCAGTTTCAGGACAGCCAGCTACTGACGACCCTGAGCCGGTTGATCATCGAACACGGGGTCGATGCCCGCTGGCTGGAGTTCGAGCTGACCGAGACGGCGGTCATGCGCCGCAACGAGCTGGTACGCCAGACCATGGATGCCCTGGGGCGCCTGGGCGTGCGGTTTTCCCTGGATGATTTCGGCACGGGGTTCTCGTCGTTCGTGCACCTGAACAGCCTGCCGATCGCGTTGCTCAAGGTCGATCGCAGTTTTGTTGCCGAAATGGAAATGCGCGAAGAGAACCGCAAGCTGGTGCACGCAATGATCAACCTGGCGCACAACCTCAACCTTGAAGTGGTGGCCGAGGGGGTCGAGAGCGAGGCACAGATGGCCTTGCTGCGTGAGTTCGGCTGTGACCAGGTGCAGGGGTTTCTGGTCAGCAAGCCGCTGCCGGTAGGGGAGTTGATGGCGTTTTTGCAGGAAAGTGGCAAGCCGCACCTGGTCAGCGTGTGAAATAGCCGGGGAGGGCAAAGCGCCCCCCGGGTATTCAGACCGTCACCGCTGCCTTGCTGCCAGCCCCAGCCTTGCGCAGCAACCGCTTCATCCGCCATTCAAAGCCAAAGGTCAGCGCCACTGCCGCGCAGGCCAGCCCCAGCGCCAGCCCCCACCAGATCCCGACCGCGCCGCCACCCAGGTTGAAGGCGAACAGCCAGGCGCTGGGTGCGCCCACCAGCCAGTAGCAGCACAGCCCGATCAGGAAGGTGGTCTTGGCATCCTTCAAACCACGGATCGAGCCCATGGCGATGGTCTGCATGCCATCGAACAGTTCAAACCACGCCGCCACCATCACCAGTTGCACGGCCAAGTGGTAGATGGCCGCGAACGCCGGGTCGTTGCGGTCGATGAACAACCCCACCAAGGCATCCGGCAACAGCCAGAACAGCGCGGCGAAGGCGAACATGATCATCCCCCCGAAACCGATGCCCACCCGGCCTGCGCTGCGGGCGGCGAGCAGGTTGCCGCCGCCGTAGTACAAGCCCACGCGCATGGTCACGGCATAGGACAGCCCGGTGGGCACCATGAACGCCGTCGAAACGATCTGCAGCGCGATCTGATGCGCCGCCAGTTCCGTGCTGCCGAGCACGCCCATGCACAGCGCGGCAAAGGCGAACAGGCCGACCTCGACCATGTACGTGCCGCCAATCGGCAGGCCCAACCGCCACAACTCGCGCAGGGCCGGCAGCGAAGGGCGCGACAGGCCCTTGCGCAGCGGGTAGGCGGCATAGGCCGAATGCCAGCGGATGTACAGCGCCAGGGCAATGGCCATGCCCATCGACACCACCGCAGTGACCAGGCCGATGCCCATCAGGCCCAGCTTGGGCAGGCCGAACATGCCTTCGATCATTGCGACGTTGAGCAGGTAGTTGAGCACCGTGCCAATCACGCTGATGACCATTACCGGCGTCGAGCGGCCGAGGGCGCTGGTGAACCCGCGCAAGGCCATGAAGGTCAGGTAGCTGGGCAGGGCCAGCGGCAGCAGGGTGAGAAACTCGGCTGCCGAGGCGACGTTGTCCGGCTGCTGGCCGAACATCAGCAATACCGGCTCCAGGTTCCACAGCGCCAGCGCCGCGACCAGCGCCAGGCCCCAGGCCAGCCACAAGCCGTTCTGGGCCAGGCGGGTGACGCCTTCGATGTCGTTGGCGCCCTTGCGGATGGCCACCAGCGTGCCGACGGCGGCGATCACGCCCAGGCAGAAAATCGACACGAACGAGTAGCTGGCAGCGCCCAGGCCACCGCCGGCCAGTGCTTGTGGGCTGATGCGGGCCATCATCAGGGTGTCGGTCAGCACCATCAGCATGTGCGCCAACTGCGAGGCGATCAGCGGCCCGGCCAGGCGCAGCAAAGCCTTGAGTTCGGTGGTGGGCGCTACATGCATGTGAGTAGTCCTTCTTCCTGATTTCTGTAAACAAGGGGCGAGTCTGAGGCTTTGGTCAACTTTGCACAAAAGGATAAAAGCGATCATTGGCATGAGTCTGACTCATGGGTATATGCTGCGGTCGATCGGTTTCACAGCCCCGTATGGCAGGTGCCTCATGTCTCGTCAGCTCCCTCCGTTGTATGCCTTGCGCGCATTCGAAGCCGCTGCCCGGCTGAGCTCCTTCACCCGCGCCGGCGAAGAGCTGTCCATTACCCAGAGTGCTGTCAGCCGTCATATACGCACCCTTGAGCAGCACTTCGCCTGCCGCCTGTTCGTGCGCAGCGGCCGCAGCCTGCAACTGACCGAAGCGGCAAGGGTGTTGCTGCCCGGCGTACGCGAAGGCTTCGCTGCGCTGGAGCGGGCGTGCGATACCTTGCGTGGTGAAGATGACATCCTGCGCATGAAAGCGCCCTCTACCCTGACCATGCGCTGGTTGCTGGCGCGCCTGAGCCGCTTTCGTCACCTGCAGCCGGGCAACGAAGTGCAACTGACCAGTGCCTGGATGGAAGTCGACCATGTCGATTTCAACCAGGAGCCTTTCGATTGCGCGGTGTTGCTCAGCGATGGCGTGTTCCCGGCACATTGGGAGGTGCGCCGGTTGTTTCCCGAACTGCTGATCCCGGTGGGCGCACCGGACCTGCTCGACGAAGCACCGTGGGACGAGCATCGGCTGGCCTGTTTCGAGCTGTTGCACCCGACGGTGGACAAGCGCGACTGGCGAGAGTGGCTGCAGCGCATGGGGCTTGGCGACAAGGTCTCGCTCAAGGGCGGCCAGGTGTTCGACACCCTGGAGTTGGGCATGATCGCGGCGGCGCGTGGTTATGGCATATCCATGGGCGACTTGCTGATGGTGGCCGAGGATGTGGCGCAGAAGCGCCTGAGCCTGCCCTGGCCGACGGCGGTACCCAGCGGCATGGACTACTACCTGGTGTGGCCGCGTACCCGGCCGGGCGGCGAGCGGCTGCGGCGGTTGAGCGCGTTTCTGCACGACGAGGTGGCAGCCATGGACCTGCCGAAGGTGGAAATCCTGCCGGCGATTGGGCCGCAGCGCGACCCAATGCGCCCCTGAGTCTTACATCGAGCCCAGGTTCAAGGCCTGCGCACAGGCCTGCAACGAGCGGCGCTCGCTTTGCGCATACAAGGCCAGTTCATCCTGCACCTTCAGCCCCAGTGCGGCCTCGAAGGCCTCACGGTTAGCGTTGCTGCCGTAGTCTGCCTGCGCATCATCGCCCAGGTTGGACTGGAAGATCCCTGCCGCGCTTACCGGCAGGAAGTCTTCATACACCAGCGCCTCGAAGTGCACATGCCCTGCCTCGATCAGCCCCTGCAGGGTGGTCGGGCGCTCGCGCTGATCGCGTGCGGCCAGGCCTTTTTCGGTGGCGAAGTAACGGAAGTACGCCAGGCCTTGCTCGCGCATCTGCGCCAGGTCATCCGGGAATTCCGCGAAGGTCTGGCTCAACAGTGCCTTGTAACGCTCGGCATTGGCTTCGGCGGGGGCACCGCCCAAGGCCGCGCGCGTGGCATCGAGCAACTTGTCGTAAAGCTGGCGGCCCTTCGGCGTCAGCGCCGCACCGCGCTGTTCGATCTCGCCGAAACGTGCGGTGTGGCTGCCCTCGCTGCCTTGCTGGTCGCAGAAGGCGACCTTTTCCTGCAGTGCCTTGAAGCTGGTCTGGCGCAGCAGGATCGGGTGACGACGGGTGGGCGGGCCTTCGACCACGGCTTTTGGCGGGATGCCCTTGGCCGGCATGCCGACCTGGATCGCGTCGATGTCCAGGGTGCGCGGGGTGAGGTGGTTGATGTGCGGGCCTTTGAAGGCCACCACATCGGCGATCAAACGGTGCTGGTCGTGCAGTTTCTGGTACTGCTCGGCGGTTACCGTGGCGTCGTGGTGCCAGCGGAAGGTGTGCAACGCTTCCTGCACGAAGGCTTCGGCGTCGGCCGCACTCAGGCCGCCGTCACGTTCGCACTGCTCGATCAGTTCAAGCACGCGCGGGGTGAAGATCTCGCGTTTGGCCAGGATGCCCTGCGCCAGCTCACGCAGCTGTGGGTTGTCGATCAGTTCCAGGCGCAGCAGCGAGGTGAACACGCGGAACGGGCTGACATGCAGCGATTGCTCGTGCACGGCGCGAAATGCCGTGGAATGCACCGGTACGCCCGCCGAGCTGAGGTCGTAGTAGCCGACGGGCTCCATGCCCATCACCGCGAACAGTTTGGCGATGGTGGCCAGCTCTTCGGCGGTGCCGACACGGATGGCACCGTGGCGCTCCTGGTCCAGGCGTTCGATTTCGCCGGTCCAGCGCAGCGCTTCGGCCACTTTGGGTTGCTGGGCCATGACCTGCTGGTTGATTTCGCTCACCAGCTCCAGCAACGTGCCATACAGCGGCACTTCCTGTTTGTACATGAGCGACATGGCGGCAGAGAACTGCGCGCGGATGCTGTCTGGGCTGACGAAATCGTGGGCGGGCATCGCTAGCTTCCTGGTTAGGTTCGGACGCTTACATGAAAGCTGGGAATGCACATGGCTCACAAGCGAAAAAAAGTGGGTGTGTCATTCCTTTTTTGATCGACCTAAGGGCCGCAAAGCGGCCCCGGCACGCTCAATGCTGCAACTGCTCGCGCACCCACTCCACCAACGCCCGCACCTTGGGCACTTCCGCCGCATGCTCGGCATACGCCAGGTAATGCGCCCCGGTACTGCGCATTGCATGATTCCACGGAATGACCAGGCTCCCTTCATTCAATTCCTTGGCCACCAGGTACCGCGGCACCAACGCCACCCCACACCCCGCCTGCGCGGCGCTCAAGGCCATGTAGAAGGTATCGAACCGCGGCCCGTGATAGCTGCTGACGCTGTGCAGCCCCAGCTCGAGAAACCACTCATGCCACGCTTCCGGCCGCGATGTGCTCTGCAGCAGCACCAGTTCGGCCAACTCTCCCGCATCGGCCAGCGCCCGCCCGGCCAACAGCTCTGGCGCGCACACCGGTACCACCTCTTCGCGGAACAGCTCTACGCAGGTCGCCCCCGGCCAGGTGCCCTGCCCATAGAAGAACACCACGTCCGCCGAGCCTTGCAGCAAGGCGAACGGCTCCATCTCGTTGCGGATGTCCAGGTGGATATTGTTGTGGCGTTTGCCAAACCCCTTGAGGTGGGGGATCAACCAGCGCACGCCAAAACTCGGTTGAGTGGCTACCTTCAATATCTCGGTCTGCTCGCCATAGGTCAGGATGTAGCGGCTGGAGATGTCGACCTGGGTGAGGATCTTGTTGACCTCGGCCAGGTACAGGCTGCCGGCTGGGGTCAGTTGCAGGCGGCGGCGAATGCGCAGGAACAGGTGGTGGCGCAGCATGTCTTCGAGCTGCGCCACCTGCTTGCTGACCGCGCTCTGGGTCAGGTGCAGCTCTTCGGCGGCACGGGTGAAGCTTAAATGACGCGCTGCGGCTTCAAAGCACTGCAGGGCGGTCATGGAGGGCACCAGGCGTTTGGACATAGCGGTCTCTGCGGCTCAAATCATTACCTGACGGAATGATATGCGGAATAAAGGTCGTTTGTTGCACTGGTGTGATCGGATTAATACTGATCCACATCATTTTTCCACCCCATCACCGATGTAGGAGATGCACCAATGGTTGCTGGATTGCTCGAGCGTCTTGGCGTTGCCGCCGAGGCTTACACCCAGGGCGACTACCCTGTTCACACGCCGATCGACGGCAGCCAGATTGCCTCGGTGAAGCTGCTCGGCAAGGCCGAGACCATCGCCCGCATCGATCAGGCCCACAGCGCCTTCGAAGCCTGGCGCAGCGTACCGGCCCCACGCCGTGGCGAGCTGGTCCGCCTGTTCGGCGAAGTGCTGCGTGAGCACAAGGCCGACCTCGGCGAGCTGGTTTCGATCGAAGCCGGCAAGATTACCCAGGAAGGCCTGGGCGAAGTGCAGGAAATGATCGACATCTGCGACTTCGCCGTCGGCCTGTCGCGTCAGCTGTACGGCCTGACCATCGCCTCCGAGCGCCCGGGCCACCACATGCGTGAAAGCTGGCACCCGCTGGGCGTGGTTGGCGTGATCAGCGCCTTCAACTTCCCGGTGGCCGTCTGGGCCTGGAACACCGCGCTGGCCCTGGTGGCCGGTAACTCGGTGGTGTGGAAGCCGTCGGAAAAGACCCCACTGACCGCTCTGGCCTGCCAGGCGCTGTTCGAAAAAGCCCTGAAAGCCTTTGGCGATGCACCGGCTGGCCTGGCGCAACTGGTCATCGGTGGCCGTGAAGCGGGCGAAGCCATGGTCGACGACCCGCGTGTGCCGCTGGTCAGCGCTACCGGCAGCACCCGCATGGGCCGTGAAGTCGGCCCACGTGTCGCTGCCCGCTTCGGCCGCAGCATCCTCGAACTGGGCGGCAACAACGCCATGATCCTGGCGCCGAGTGCGGACCTGGACCTGGCCGTGCGTGGCATCCTGTTCTCGGCCGTCGGTACTGCCGGCCAGCGCTGCACCACCTTGCGCCGCCTGATCGTGCACCGTTCGGTCAAGGACGAAGTGGTTGCCCGCGTCAAAGCCGCCTACGCCAAGGTGCGTATCGGTGACCCACGCAAGGACAACCTGGTGGGCCCGCTGATCGACAAGCTGTCGTTCGACGCCATGCAGGGCGCGCTGGCCAAGGCCCGCGACGAAGGCGGCCAGGTGTTTGGCGGCGAGCGTCAGCTGGCTGACCAGTACCCGAACGCCTACTACGTATCCCCGGCCATCGCCGAGATGCCGGCCCAGAGCGACGTGGTGCGCCACGAAACCTTCGCGCCGATCCTGTACGTGCTGGCCTACGACGACTTCGAAGAGGCCCTGCGCCTGAACAACGAAGTGCCACAAGGCCTGTCCTCGTGCATCTTCACCACCGACATCCGTGAAGCCGAGCGCTTCCAGAGTGCCTCGGGCAGCGACTGTGGCATCGCCAACGTCAACATCGGCACCAGCGGCGCCGAGATCGGCGGTGCGTTTGGTGGCGAGAAGGAAACCGGCGGTGGCCGTGAGTCCGGTTCGGATGCCTGGAAAGGCTACATGCGTCGCCAGACCAACACCGTCAACTACTCGCGCGAGCTACCGCTGGCACAGGGTATCGTGTTCGACTGATGCTGCATGGCCGGGGGCATTGCCCCCGGTTCGCGGGGCAAGCCCGCTCCCACAGAAATCTTGCACACAACGCGATCTCTGTGGGAGCGGGCTTGCCTGCGAATGGGCCGCAAAGCGGCGCCAAAACACGAGATGCACCCGCAATAAGAACAACACTGCTGGAGCCGGCCATGTCCGAACTGCGTCAACAATGCTTGTGGGAATTCGTCAGCAAACCCACCGTCGCCGCCCAGGCCCTGGCCGGTGAACACAAGGCCGATGTCTGTGTCATCGGTGGCGGCATCACCGGCCTGTCCGCAGCCATCCACCTGCTGGAGCAGGGCAAGTCGGTGATCCTGCTGGAGGCTTGGCAGATCGGCCATGGAGGCTCCGGGCGTAACGTCGGCCTGGTCAACGCAGGCACCTGGATCCGCCCCGACGATGTCGAGGCGACCCTCGGCCAGAAGCAGGGCAGCCGCTTGAACAAGGTCCTCGGTGAGGCACCCGGCGAGGTCTTCGCCATGATCGAGCGCCTTGGCATCGACTGCCAGGCCCAGCACAAAGGCACGCTGCACATGGCGCACAACGCCACCGGCATCGCCGACCTCGAAGCCCGCCATGAACAGTGGAGCCGGCGAGGGGCTGATGTGGAGCTGCTGACCGGCGCCCAATGCCAGGAATACTGCGGTACCAACAAAATTTCCGCCGCGCTGCTCGACCGCCGCGCCGGCACCATCAACCCCATGGGTTACACCCAAGGCCTGGCCGCTGCGGTCTCGCGCCTGGGTGGCAAAGTGTTCCAGCAGTCGTCCGTCGAGGGCCTGGAACGCGAGGGTGATGGCTGGCGAGTGAAGACCGCGCGCGGCTCGGTGCGCGCCGACAAGGTGGTGATTTCCACCGGTGCCTACACCGAAGGCGACTGGAGCAACCTGCAGAAGCAGTTCTTCCGCGGTTACTACTACCAGGTGGCGTCCAAGCCGCTGCAGGGCGCCGCCGCCGACAAGGTACTGCCGCATGGCCAAGGCTCCTGGGACACCCGCACCGTGCTCAGCAGCATCCGCCGTGACGACCAGGGCCGTCTGCTGCTTGGCAGCCTGGGCCGGGTCGACAACAAGCCGGCCTGGTTCGTGCGCAGTTGGGCGGACCGGATCCAGAGCCATTACTACCCGGAGCTGGGCAAGGTCGAGTGGGAGATGCACTGGACTGGCTGCATCGACTTCACCCCCGACCACCTGATGCGCCTGTTCGAGCCGGCGCCTGGGTTGGTCGCGGTGACCGGTTACAACGGACGCGGCAACACCACCGGGACCGTGATCGGCCGGGCGTTTGCCGAGTTCCTGCTCAAGGGTGAGGCGGACAGCTTGCCGATTCCGTTCTCGCCGATGACCGGGGTGAGTGCGCCGTCGTTGCGCACGGCGTTCTATGAGTCCGGGTTCTCGCTGTACCACGCGGGGCAGTGCTTGAGAGTGGTGCTGTAAGGTACTGGTACGGTTCTGTAGGAGCGGCCTTGCGTCGCGAAAGGGTCGCGCAGCGGCCCCGGCGATTTTTGCTGCGC
>NZ_JANIAG010000087.1:0-23031 GCF_028682155.1 Pseudomonas sp. 39004 | reverse complement strand
GAAGCTTTGTGTCAGGCAGCCTGATGGTGCTTGACCTGGGACTTGCGGACCTGGGCACGGCACGCATCGCCGAACGCCTGGAAGATCCTGATCGAATCAGGGTTCTTCGCGGCTTGCCACTCGGGGTGCCACTGCACCGCGAACAGGAAGGGCGAAATGCTCGGGGCATGGATGGCCTCGACCAGGCCGTCTTCGGCCAGGGCAATTGGCTCGATGCCTTTACCGAGGTTGCGCAGGCCTTGGCCATGCAGCGAGTTCACGCGAATCTCGTCGCAGCCCAGAGTGTCGCGCAGCCAGCTGCCTGGCTTGACCTTAACACTGTGGACCTGGGCGTACTGCACCTCGACCGGGTCTTCGGGGTTTTCCCGGTGGTCGTTGAAGCCTGGCTCGGCATACACCTTCTGGTAGATGTCGCCACCCAGGGCCACGTTGATTTCCTGCATGCCGCGGCAGATGCCGAAAATCGGCAGGCCACGCTTGATCGCTGCCTTGACCAGCGGGATGTCGAACAGGTCGCGTGCCTTGTCCTGGCCCTTGCCGGGGGTTTCGTTGTCCTGGCCGTACAGGGCCGGGTCGATGTTGCTGCCGGCACCGGTCAGGTAGACGCCGTCGGCCATGTTCAGATAGGTCTCGAGGTCTTCGGTACCACAGCAAGTGGGTACCAGGACCGGGACGCAATCGGCGAAGTCGACCAGCGGAGTGATGTATTTGTGGGTCATGACCTGATAGTCATGGCCTTTGCGCTCTTGGCTGCCCATGGTCATCAGGACGACGGGTTTGCGCAGGGAAGGTTGCTTGTTGCCAATGTTGCTGTTGGACATATGTCACCTTGGGACAGGTTCGACCTGTCGTTGTTGTGCAGGCGCACGGCCGGGGCCTTGAGTGCGACCTGAAGCCCCGAGCACTGCCGGCTCGTCAGAGGCGACGATTCCGGTCGGGACTTGTTGATAGCTTGCCAGAGCCGTTCGATATGTCAAACGACTGGTAGAGGCGTTAGCGGGGGGGATACGCCGAATTCAGGGGGGTTAAACCGTTGCAGCCCTGTAGCAGCAAGGGTTTGGCAGGGGGTTAGGTCAATTATATTTAACGACGCAGTTGGTTCATTGCACCGCTGCAATGAAGGGGGCCTGTACCGGCCTCTTGGTGGGCAAGCCCGCTGACAAAGGAAGCCGGTACAGGGAGGAACGGGCTCAGTGCAGAATCTGCGCCAGGAAACCCTTGGCCCGTTCTGTCTTGGGCTGGTTGAAGAACACCTGTGGCGGGCTGTCCTCGATGATCTGCCCGCCCTCAAGGAACAGCACCCGTTCGGCCACCTGCCGGGCAAAGCCCATCTCATGGGTAACGCAGAGCATGGTCATGCCCGTGCCGGCCAGTTGCACCAGGACATCCAGCACTTCGGCGACCATTTCCGGGTCCAGTGCCGAGGTCGGCTCATCGAACAGCATGATCCGGGGTTTCATGCACAAGGCGCGGGCAATGGCCACGCGTTGCTGCTGGCCGCCGGAAAGCTGGCTGGGGTATTTGTGCGCCTGGCACTCGATGCCGACCTTGCACAGGTACATCCGTGCCCGTTCTTCGGCGTCCTTGCGCGACAGCCCGCGCACGCTGGTAGGGGCCAGCAGGCAATTGTCGAGCACAGTCATGTGCGGGAACAGGTTGAAGTGCTGGAACACCATGCCGATTTCGCTGCGGATCTGCGCTGCCTGGCGTGTGGTGGCAGCCAGGTCGGTGCCATCTACCTGGATGCTGCCCTGTTGGGCCACTTCCAGGCGGTTGATGCAGCGGATCAGGGTCGACTTGCCCGAACCGGACGGGCCACAGAGGACGATGCGTTCGCCTTCGCGTACCTGCAGGTTGATGTCGCGCAGCACATGGTACGCGCCATAGTGCTTGTTCAGGCCCTCGATGCGGATGAGTACCGGGCGTGGGTCGGGTTCTGGGGCAAGGCTGGCAAGGCTCAGAGGGGCGGTCATATTGTTGTTCTCCGCAAGGTTCAGTCGAAACGCGTCGCGCTGTAGGGTGCAGGGTCGGTAAAGGGGCGCTCGCCGGTCAGAAGCTCTGCCAGCAGCCGGCCACTGACCGGGCCAAGGGTGAGTCCATGGTGGGCGTGGCCGAAGTTGAACCACAGGCCTTGGTGCCGAGGGGCAGGGCCAATTACCGGGCGCATGTCTGGCAGGCACGGGCGACGGCCCAGCCAAGGGGTATCGTCGAGGCGCTCGCCGAGCGCCGGGAACAAGCGCCGGGCCAAGGCCTCGCAGCGGCGCAGCTGGATCTCGTTGCCGGGCGCATTACTGGCGGCAAACTCGATGCCGGTGGTCAGGCGCACGCCCCGGGCCATGGGCGCCAGCACGTAGCCGCCTTGGGTGTCGCAAATCGAATGTTCGAGTTGCGCACCGTCACGGGTGCTGTAGTGCATGTGGTAGCCACGCTTGATCGCCAACGGGATCTTGTAGCCCAGGCCTTCGTACAGGTCTGCCGACTGTGGACCCAGGCAGACCACCACCTCGTCTGCGGTGACAGGGCCACGACGGCTGTCGACCTGCCATTGCCCCTCCACTTGGCGCAGGCTGCGCGCATCACCGTGCAGGAACTGCCCACCACGCTGCACGAACAACGCGGCGTAGCCACGGGTGAGGCCACCGGGGTTGTTCACTGTCTTCGGGTCGAGCCAGTGAATGCCACCGACCACGGTGCTGTCCAGTTGGTGCTCGCGGGCCTGGAGCTGCCCGCATTCGAGGATTTCATACTGCAGGCCGTAGCGGCTCAGGCCTTTGACCTCGGCCTTGGCTTGCTCGAACAGGGCCGGGTCACGGAACACTTCGATCCAACCTTTGGCCTGCACCAGCCCTTCAAGGCCGGCGGCTTTGATCAGGGCGTCATGCTCCTCGACGCAGCGCTGCACCAGCGGCAGCATGTCGGCAGCGGCGCCCGCCAGGCGCCCCGGCGCCGACTGGCGCCAGTAGCGCCACAGCCAGGGCGCGGCCTTGGGCAAGTGCAGCAGGCTGTAGCGCACGTCAGGCTGGCGGTTCAGGCCGTAGCGCAGCAGCGCACCGGCTTGGCGCGGGAAGGCATACGGGATGACGCTGGAGCGCTCGATCAGCCCGGCGTTGCCATGGCTGGTACCGCTGCCGGGTTCGTCACGGTCGATCAGAATCACCTGGCGCCCACGCGCCTGCAGGTGCAGCGCGGTGCTGACGCCGACAATGCCGGCGCCGAGGACGAGGGTCTGGCAATGCATGGTAGGTATCCTTCGGTCAGTTCAGGTGGCGGCCCAGGCGGGCTTCCAGGTGTTTCAGGAGGCGCCGCACCAGCTCGACGATCACCAGGTAGAGCACGGCGGCCCACAGGTAGATCTGGAAGTCGAAGCTGCGCGAGAACGCCAGTTTGGTCACGCCCATCAGGTCGTAGATGGTCACCAGCGAGGCAATGGCGCTGGCCTTGATCATCAGGATCAGCTCATTGCCCAGTGGGCCGATGGCCACCAGCAACGACTGCGGCAGGATCACCTTGAAGAAGGTGGTCGAGCGTTTCAGGTTCAGCGCCCGCGCTGCCTCGTACTGCCCAGGCGCGACGGCCATCAGGCTGCCGCGGAAGATCTCGGCCTGGTAGGCGGCGGTGTTCAGGGTGAACGCCAGCAAGGTGCAGAACCAGGCCTCGCGGAAGAACCACCACAGGCCGACGTCTTGCCAGAACCCCTTGAGCGAACCGAGGCCGTAATAAAGCAGGAACAACTGAGCCAGCAGCGGCGAGCCGCGGAAGAAGTACACGTAACCGGCGGCCATGCGTTGCAGCAGTTGGCTGCGCGACAGGCGTGCCAGTGCCAGCAACAGGCCGAGCACGGCACCCAGGGTGAACGAAATCGCCACCAGCTTGGCTGTTACCAGCAGGCCATCGACGAAGCGTGGGCCGTAGCGTTCCAGCAGGTCGGGGTCGAGGACTACCGCCAGCCATTGTTCGACGTTCATGCCCGGGCTCCTTGCAGGTGGCGGCTGCTACGCCGCTCGATAAAGGCAAAGACCCGGCCCGAGACTGCCGAAAACAGCAGGTAGCCCAGGCAGGCAACGCCATAGAAGAACATCGGCTCCTTGGTCACGCTCACCGCCAGGTTGGTCTGGCGCATCAGGTCGACCAGCGAGATGGTCGACACCAGCGAGGTGTCCTTGAGCAACGACAGCCAGTTATTGGACAGGCCAGGCAGGGCGATGCGCGTCAGTTGCGGCAGCACCACCTTGAAGAAGCCCGTGCGTTTGCTCAGGCCCAATGCAGAGCAGGCCTCAAGCTGCCCTTTGGGCAGGGTCTTGAAGGCGGCCAGCCAGATCTCGCTGGAGAACGCGGCAAACACCAGGCTGAACGCGATCATCGCGGCCAGGAAGGTATTGATCAGGAACTCGCCCTGATAGCCCATGGCGGCCAGCAGCTTTTGCGCTGCGATCTGGCAGCCGTAATAGATGATCAGCAAGGTCAGCAGTTCGGGCAGGCCGCGGAACACGGTCGAGAAGGTCGTGGCCCAGGCCCGGGGCAGGCGCTTGCGCGAGCGCGCCGCGAGGGCCACGGCCAGCCCCAGGGGCAGGCCGATGGGCAGGCAGGCGAGGGCCAGCGAGACGGTTACCAGGGCGCCGGCCAGCAACGCCTGGCCCCAGCCTCCGCTGGCAAAAGATAGCAAGGACAATTGATCGAGCATGACAAACCCCTTGGACGGGTAATGCGGTCGCTGTAGGAGCGGCCTTGCGTCGCGAAAGGGCCGCGTAGCGGCCCCGGCAATCTGTGCCGTTGCATAAATCCTGGGGTCGCAAAACGTCCCCTGGCAATCTGTGCCGTCGCATAGATCCTGGGGCCGCTACGCAGCCCTTTCGCGACGCAAGGCCGCTCCTACAGATCAGTTGTAGATATCGAAAGCGAAGTACTTGCTGGCGATCTTCTGGTAGGTGCCGTTGGCCACGATCTGTTGCAGCGCGGTGTTCAGGCGCTGGCGCAGCGCCTCGTCATCCTTGCGCACGGCAATGGCGGCGTCGGCCTTGGTGTCGGCCACGTCGCCGAGGATCTTGCAGCAGTCCTGGCCGTTCTTGTTCATCCACTCGTGCAGGGGGAACTTGTCGGCGATCACCCCGTCCAGGCGGCCCGCGGCCAGGTCGGCGTTGGCTTCGTCCATGGTCGGGTACAGCTTCACATCGGCGCCGGCCTTGCCATAGACGTCTTCGGCATAGATGGCCTGGGTCGAAGAGGACTGCGCGCCAACGGTGTAGCCGACGAAATTGTTCTGGGCGTCGCTGATCTCGCTGTCCTTGGCCACGGCCACGGTCAGCGGGGTGCGGTAGTAATGATCGGTGAAGGCGATTTTCTTGCGGCGCTCTTCGGTGTCGATCATCGACGCGACCACCGCGTCGTACTTGCGTGCCATCAGGGCCGGGATGATGCCTTCCCAATCCTGGGCCACCAGCGTGCACTCGACTTTCATCTGCTCGCACAGGGCGTGGGTGATGTCGATGTCGAAGCCGTGCAGTTGGTTATCGGCGTCGACATAGTTGAAGGGCGGGTACGCGCCCTCGGTGGCGAAGCGCAGGGTTTCGGCATTGGCGGCGCCCGTCAGCAGCAGGGCACACGCACCCACCATAGCCATGGTCTTGTTCATCTCGCACCTCTTGCACTCTTGCTATTGTTGTTTTGCCGACGGCCACGAGGTGTAGCCGACGAATTCGTTATGTAGAGCGGCAGTCGCTTCCAAGCGTTTTTCAACATCCGGCCCGAGCTTCTTGCAGACCTCGTTGACCATCAGGTGCACCCACGACAGCATGGTCGCGGTGGATTCCCAGAACAGATTGAACTCGGTGGGGATGCGGAACACCTCGTCGGCGTTGGCATCGGCCCAGTCACAGAAGGTGTCGGTCACCAGGGTGACCGCAATGCCGGCTGCGCGCGCCTTCTGGCACAGCTGCAGGGCATGGCGTGAATAGCGGCGGGCCTCGAACACCACCAGTGCGCTGTCTTCGGCGCGGCCCAGCAGCACGTCGCCGAAATGCCCGGCGCTGAGATCGACCAGTTGCACGCCATCGCGCAGGTACTGCAGCAGGTGGCTCATGCACATGGCGACGCCGCGCTCGGTCTGAAAGCCCGCGACGAATACCCGCGGTTTGCTCGCCAGGCGTTGCGCGGCACGGTGCCAGGGCTCGCTCTGGCGGTACTCGTGGACACGGACCAGTGCGGCGATTTCCAGCTCCAGGCTGCCGGCGGTGTCGCTGGCATCGTGGTTCTGGCGGTAGTCTTGCAGGCGGTCACCCACCAGCCAGGGGCCATCGCCCAGGTCGTTCTGCAGGTCTTGCTTGAGCGCCTTGAGGTGGGCATAACCTAACGAGCGGCAGAAACGGCCGACACTGGATTCGCTGACGCCGAGCTTGGCAGCAATGCTGGCCGAGGTCTGGAACGGCAGTTCGTGCAGGTTGGCGAGCATGTAGCTGGCGATCGTGCGGCCTGAGGCGGCAGCCCCTTGCAGGCTGTTTTCCAGGCGTTGCTTGATCGGTTGGCTCATGCTGCATCTCCGGGGTGAGGCTTGCGATAGAAAATGAATGTTTTCTGTCATCAAGTCAACATTTGACAGATAGCTGTCACATGCAGGAAAGTTTTTGTCGTTGCAACGCTGTAGCCATTCCAATTCCAACAAGGAGCTTCAGATGTCCGCACCTTCCACCGGCACTGTCGTACGCGTGCCTTTTACCGAGCTGCAGACCCTCTTGCAGGCGATTTTTCAGCGTCATGGCTGCAGCGAAACAGTGGCCCAGGTGCTTGCCCACAACTGCGCCAGCGCCCAGCGCGATGGCGCCCACAGCCACGGGGTGTTCCGTATTCCGGGCTATGTTTCGACCCTGGCCAGCGGCTGGGTCAATGGGCGTGCCACGCCGAAGGTTACTGACGTGGCCTCCGGTTATGTGCGTGTCGATGCCGCCGGCGGCTTCGCCCAGCCGGCACTGGCAGCGGCCCGTGCGCTGTTGCTGGAAAAGGCCCGCAGCGCCGGTATCGCCGTGCTGGCCATTCACAACTCGCACCATTTCGCCGCGCTGTGGCCGGACGTCGAGCCGTTCGCCGACGAGGGCCTGGTGGCGCTCAGTGTGGTCAACAGCATGACCTGCGTGGTGCCGCATGGTGCCCGCAAGCCGCTGTTCGGCACCAACCCCATCGCCTTTGCCGCGCCCTGCGCCGAACACGACCCGATCGTCTTCGACATGGCCACCAGCGCCATGGCCCACGGTGACGTGCAGATCGCCGCCAGGGCTGGCCAACAGTTGCCCGAGGGCATGGGCGTGGACGCCAATGGCCAGCCGACCACCGACCCCAAGGCCATTCTCGAAGGTGGCGCCTTGTTGCCGTTTGGCGAGCACAAGGGCTCGGCGCTGTCGATGATGGTCGAGTTGTTGGCCGCAGCGCTGACCGGCGGGCACTTTTCCTGGGAGTTCGACTGGTCCGGGCACCCAGGGGCGAAAACGCCATGGACCGGGCAGCTGATCATCGTCATCGACCCGAGCAAGGCCGAAGGCGAGCGTTTTGCCCAGCGCAGCCGCGAACTGGTGGAGCAGATGCAGGCGGTGGGGTTGACGCGCATGCCGGGCGAGCGCCGCTACCGCGAGCGTGAAGTGGCCGAGGAGGAGGGCGTGGCGCTGACCGAGCAGGAGCTGCATGGCCTCAAGGCGCTGCTGGGCTGAGCCAGGCTGTCGGCGCAGATCGGCGGCTGTGCAATCTTGCATAGACAACCTGCACAATAGGTGATGTTACTCAGCAGCGACTCCGGGTATCCTCAGGGCAGCCTTTCCGAACTGTCCTGATCCAAGGAGCTGCACGCTGTGTTCAAACATGTCGATGCCTATGCCGGCGACCCGATCCTCTCGCTGATGGAAACCTTCAAGGCCGATCCCCGTGCCGACAAGGTCAACCTGAGTATCGGCCTGTACTACGATGAAGCCGGCGTAGTGCCGCAGTTGGCGGCGGTGGATGCGGTCGAGAAGCGCATCGCCGGCCAGGCTCACGAAGCCTCGCTCTACCTGCCGATGGAAGGCCTGGCCAGCTACCGCCAGGCCATTCAGGCCCTGCTGTTCGGTGCCGATCACCCAGCGGTGACCGGCGGCCGTGTGGCTACCGTGCAGACCGTGGGCGGTTCTGGCGCTCTGAAAGTCGGTGCCGACTTCCTCAAGCGTTATTTCCCGCAGTCCGAAGTCTGGGTCAGCAACCCGACCTGGGATAACCACCGCGCCATCTTCGAAGGCGCCGGTTTCAAGGTGAATACCTACCCGTACTTCGACCAGACCAGCCGTGGCGTCGACTTCGCTGGCATGCTGCAAGCGCTGCAGACCCTGCCGGCCAACAGCGTCGTGCTGCTGCACCCGTGCTGCCACAACCCGACCGGTGCCGACCTGGACCAGAACCAGTGGCAGCAAGTGGTGGAAGTGGTCAAGGCGCGTCAGCTGATCCCGTTCCTCGACATCGCCTACCAGGGCTTCGGTGAGGGGCTGGTCGAAGATGCCTTCGCCATCCGCGAAATGGCCCGTGCCGGCGTGCCGTGCCTGGTCAGCAACTCGTTCTCGAAAATCTTCTCGCTGTACGGCGAGCGAGTAGGGGGCCTATCGGTGGTCTGCGACGACGACGCCACTGCCCAGAGCGTACTCGGCCAGTTGAAGGCTACCGTGCGCCGCAACTACTCCAGCCCACCCAACTTCGGTGCTCAGCTGGTTGCCGGCGTGCTCGGCGATGCCGCGCTCAATGCCCAGTGGGCGGCGGAGGTCGAAGTGATGCGCAAGCGTATCCTCGACATGCGTCAGGCACTGGTCGATGCCCTGGGCACGCTGCTGCCGGGGCAGGACTTCCAGTTCTTCCTGCGCCAGCGCGGCATGTTCAGCTACACCGGTTTCAGCGTCGAGCAGGTGCGTCGCCTGCGTGACGAGTTCGGCGTGTACCTGATCGACAGTGGCCGGGTGTGCATGTCTGGCCTGCGGCCGGCCAACCTGCAACGGGTGGCCGAGGCGTTCGCCGCGGTTCAGCAGTAATGTGACAGGGGGGACGCGAAGCGGCCCCCTTGGTTTCACCTTGTTGTCATGACAAGTGCAACCGTCCCTCGGACGGGGCTTCGCAAGTGCAACCTTTCAGTGCACAATCGCGCCCTCTTTTTCGGTTGAGGGGTGCGATACGTCTGTTTCGCCACTCTCAGCCTGTTGCAGTCTTGCGAGTGGAGCTACACCCGGAATGAATGAGCAGGCCCCAAGCGTCGAACGGCGCTATGAAGAATCGACCCCGGCAGCCTTGGGCAGTTGGGCACGTCAAGACACCACCTGGATGCTGGGCCTGTTTGGCACCGCCATCGGTGCAGGCACCTTGTTCCTGCCCATCAACGCCGGCTTGGGCGGCTTCTGGCCGCTGCTGATCCTGGCCGTACTGGCCTTCCCGATGACCTACTTCGCCCACCGCGGGCTGACCCGTTTTGTCCTTTCCGGGCGCACGGGCGGCGATATCACGCAAGTGGTCGAGGAGCATTTCGGCATCAAGGCCGGTGCGCTGATCACCGTGCTGTACTTCTTCGCCATCTTCCCGATCCTGCTTATCTATAGCGTGGCGCTGACCAACACCGTTACCAGCTTCATGGAGCACCAGTTGCACATGACGCCGCCGCCACGGGCGCTGCTGTCGTTCGTGCTGATCCTCGGCCTGCTGGCCATCGTGCGTTGCGGTGAGCAGGCCACGGTCAAGGTCATGAGCCTGCTGGTCTACCCGTTCATCGTTGCCCTGGCGTTGCTGGGCCTGTACCTGGTCCCGCACTGGACCGGGGGCATCCTCGACAGCGCCACGCAACTGCCCTCGGGCTCGGCCTTCCTGCACACCGTGTGGCTGGCGATTCCGGTGATGGTGTTCTCGTTCAACCACTCACCGATCATCTCGGCCTTCGCCGTCGACCAGAAGCGCCGCTACGGCGAGCATGCCGATGAGCGCAGCGGCCAGATCCTCGCCCGCGCCCACCTGCTGATGGTGGCCATGGTGCTGTTCTTCGTCTTCAGCTGCGTGCTGACCCTCAGCAGTGCCCAACTGGCTGAGGCCAAGGCGCAGAACCTGTCGATCCTGTCGTACCTGGCCAACCACTTCAGCAACCCGACCATCGCCTTTGCCGCACCACTGATCGCCTTCATTGCCATCGCCAAGTCGTTCCTGGGCCACTACATCGGCGCCAGCGAAGGCCTCAAGGGCATCATCGTCAAGGCCGGTGCGCGCCCGGGTGCAAAAACCCTGGACCGCGTGGTCGCTGCGCTGATGCTGGTGGTCTGCTGGATCGTCGCCACCCTCAACCCGAGCATTCTGGGCATGATCGAATCGCTGGGCGGCCCGATTATCGCGGTATTGCTGTTCCTGATGCCGATGTACGCCATTCGCCGCGTACCGTCGATGCGCAAGTACAGCGGCGCGATGTCCAATGTATTCGTCGTGACAATCGGCGTGGTTGCGCTGACTTCGGTGGTTTACGGCTTGCTGAGCTGATTCACCACCGCTGCAAGCAATGCCTAGGTCGCTTGTCGCGATCTGGGCATTTTTTTTGTCCACAATAATTGTCTGGCAATAGAACAATTTTAACTTCACCCATAGGCACCCGGTCGGCTTCATGCTTAACTCAGTGTCCTTTTCAAACCCCGCATAAGGATTTCGTTCATGGCTCAAGTGACTCTCAAAGGCAACCCGGTTCAGGTCAAGGGCAACCTGCCGCAGGCCGGTGCTCAGGCCCCAGCCTTCTCGCTGGTGGGTGAAGGCCTGGCCGACCAGTCGCTGCAGAACTACGCCGGCAAGCGCAAGGTGCTGAACATCTTCCCAAGCGTCGATACCCCAACCTGCGCCACCTCGGTGCGCAAGTTCAATGCCCAGGCCAATGACGTAGCCAACACCGTGGTGCTGTGCATTTCCGCCGACTTGCCGTTCGCCCAGGCGCGCTTCTGCGGTGCCGAAGGCCTGGAGAACGTGAAAAACCTGTCGACCCTGCGCGGCGCCGAGTTCCTCGAGAACTACGGTGTGGCCATTGCCGACGGCCCGCTGGCCGGCCTGGCTGCGCGTGCGGTAGTGGTACTGGACGAGAACGACAAGGTGCTGCACAGCGAGCTGGTAGCTGAAATCGCTGAAGAGCCTAACTACGAGGCAGCGCTGGCTGTCCTGAAGTAAGGGCTTCTGGCGGGGCCGGTACCGGTAACGGAACTCCAGCCACGCCCACCGCTCCAAGCAACACCCTGTAACGGCCCGGAACGATTTCCGGGCCGTTTTCGTTTAAAGTTCAGCGTTTTGGCAACGTCAGCCAAAGGTAAACCTCTGGTAAAGGGCCTTTGCTAAAACGATGCCAGTGCTTATCGTTCACCCTCCCCACATCGTTATTCCGAACAAGGTTCGTTCAACCCATGCAAGCGTCCAAATCCCGTTCCTCCCGTCGCTGGCTCGTCGGCCTGCTGATCCTGCTGCTGGTGGCCTTGCTGGCCTGGTGGCTGTGGCCCGCAACGCCCGCCCACACAGAGGCCGGCAGCGGGCGCATGGGCAAGGGCGGGCGCCCAGGGTTCGGCGCATCCAGCGACCCGGTGCCGGTACGCGTCGAGCCGGCACGGGTTGGCGATTTCCCGCTTTATTACAAAGCCTTGGGCACGGTCACCGCGACCAATACCGTCAACGTGCGCAGCCGGGTGGGCGGTGAGCTGGTCAAGATCCACTTCAAGGAAGGCCAGCAGGTAAAGGCCGGCGACCTGCTCGCCGAGATCGACCCGCGCAGCTACCGCATCGCCTTGCAGCAGGCCGAAGGCACCCTGGCGCAGAACCAGGCTCAGCTGAAGAACGCCCAGGTAGACGTCGCGCGCTACCGAGGCCTGTATGCCGAAGACAGCATCGCCAAACAGACACTCGACACCGCCGAAGCCCAGGTCGCGCAGTTCCAGGGCCTGGTCAAGACCAACCAGGCGCAGGTCAACGACGCGCGCCTGAACCTCGATTTCACCCAGATCCGTGCGCCGATCAATGGCCGTGTAGGCCTGCGTCAGCTCGACCTGGGTAACCTGGTAGCCGCCAACGACACCACCGCGCTGGTCGTCATCACCCAGACCGAGCCGATCAACGTCGTGTTCACCCTGCCGGAAACCGAGCTGAGCACCGTGCTGGAACGCTATCGCAGCGGCGCCAGCCTGCCGGTCGAGGCCTGGGACCGCAGCGACAGCAAGCTGCAGTCCAGCGGTGTACTGGGCAGTATCGATAACCAGATCGACACCACCACCGGCACCCTCAAGTTCAAGGGCAGGTTCGAGAACAAGGACCTGGCCCTGTTCCCCAACCAGTTCGTCAACGTGCGCCTGCTGGCCGACACCCTCAAGCAGGTGGTAATGGCCCCTGCGGCGGCCATCCAGTTCGGTAACGACGGCACCTTCGCCTATGTGATCAACGCCGAGAACACCGTCAACGTGCGCAAGCTCAAGGTCGGTGCCAGCGATGGTGAAAACAGCGTGATTCTCGAAGGCCTGGCTGCCGGCGACCGCCTTGTGCTGGAAGGCACCGACCGGCTGCGAGAGGGCACCAAGGTGGACGTGGTCGAAGACAGCTCGCAAGTGCCGACCACCCCCGGTCAGCACCTGCAAGGCCAGGACGCCAAGGGCGCCGCCCAGGCTGCTGAAGCAGGCAAGGCGGGCGCATGAACCTCTCGCGCCTGTTCATCCTGCGGCCGGTCGCCACCACGCTGAGCATGCTGGCTATCGTCCTGGCCGGCCTGATTGCCTACACGTTGTTGCCGGTTTCGGCCCTGCCACAGGTCGATTACCCGACCATCCGGGTCATGACCCTGTACCCCGGCGCCAGCCCGCAAGTCATGACCAGTGCGGTCACCGCGCCGCTTGAACGCCAGTTCGGGCAAATGCCGGGCCTGACCCAGATGGCCTCGACCAGCTCCGGCGGTGCCTCGGTGCTGACCCTGCGTTTCAGCCTCGACATGAACATGGATGTCGCCGAGCAACAGGTGCAGGCAGCGATCAATGCGGCCAGCAACCTGCTGCCCAGCGACCTGCCCGCACCGCCGGTGTACAACAAGGTCAACCCGGCCGACACCCCGGTGCTGACCCTGGCCATTTCCTCCAAGACCATGCCGCTGCCCAAGCTCAACGACCTGGTCGATACCCGGGTGGCGCAAAAGCTCGCCCAGATCAGTGGCGTGGGCATGGTCAGTATCGCCGGTGGCCAACGCCAGGCGGTGCGCATCAAGGTCAACGTCGATGCCCTGGCTGCCAACGGCCTCAACCTCGATGACGTGCGTACGCTGATCGGCGCGTCCAACGTCAACCAGCCCAAAGGCAACTTTGACGGCCCGACCCGGGTGTCGATGCTCGACGCCAACGACCAGCTGCGTTCCCCGGCGGAATACGCCAACCTGATCCTGGCCTACAACAACGGTGCGCCGCTGCGCCTGAAGGATGTGGCCGAGATCGTCGACGGTGCCGAAAACGAGCGCCTCGCCGCCTGGGCCAACGAAAACCAGGCCGTGTTGCTGAACATTCAGCGCCAGCCGGGGGCCAACGTCATCGAAGTGGTCGACCGGATCAAGGAACTGCTGCCTTCGATCACCGACAACCTGCCGGCCGGCCTCGACGTGTCGGTGCTCACCGACCGTACCCAGACCATCCGCGCCGCGGTCAAGGACGTGCAGCACGAGTTGCTGATCGCCATCGTCCTGGTGGTCATGGTCACCTTCGTGTTCCTGCGCCGTTTCAGTGCCACCCTGATCCCGTCGATTGCCGTCCCGCTGTCGTTGATCGGCACCTTTGGCGTGATGTACCTGGCCGGTTTTTCGGTGAACAACCTGACCCTCATGGCCCTGACCATCGCCACCGGTTTCGTGGTGGACGATGCCATCGTCATGCTGGAGAACATCTCCCGGCACATCGAGGAAGGCGAAACCCCCATGCAGGCCGCGCTCAAGGGCGCCCGGCAGATCGGCTTCACCCTGATATCGCTGACCTTCTCGCTGATCGCGGTACTGATCCCGCTGTTGTTCATGGCCGATGTGGTCGGCCGGCTGTTCCGCGAGTTCGCGATCACCCTGGCGGTGGCGATCCTGATTTCCCTGGTCGTGTCGCTGACCCTCACGCCGATGATGTGCGCGCGCTTGCTCAAGCGCGAGCCCAAGGAAGAAGAGCAGGGCCGTTTCTACCGCGCCAGTGGCGCCTGGATCGACTGGCTGATCGAGCACTACGGCCGCGGCCTGCAGTGGGTGCTCAGGCATCAGCCGCTGACCCTGCTGGTGGCGGTGGGCAGCCTTGCGCTTACCGTGGTGCTCTACATGGCGGTGCCCAAGGGCTTCTTCCCGGTGCAGGACACCGGCGTGATCCAGGGTATTTCCGAAGCGCCGCAATCGACCTCGTTCGCCGCCATGAGCGAGCGCCAGCAGTCGCTGAGCAAGGTAATCCTGCAGGACCCGGCCGTGCAGAGCCTGTCGTCCTACATTGGCGTGGATGGCGACAACGCCACACTCAACAGCGGGCGCCTGCTGATCAACCTCAAGCCGCACGGTGAACGTGACGTCACCGCCGGCGAGGTCATCAGCCGCCTGCAGCCGCAGCTCGACAAGCTGGTGGGCATCCGCCTGTTCATGCAGCCGGTGCAGGACTTGAGTATCGAGGACCGGGTCAGCCGCACCCAGTACCAGTTCAGCCTGTCCTCCCCTGACGCCGACCTGCTGGCGCAGTGGAGCGGCAAGCTGGTGCAGGCGCTGCAACAGCGCCCGGAACTTGCCGACGTGGCCAGCGACCTGCAGGACAAGGGCCTGCAGGTGTACCTGGTGATCGACCGCGACATGGCCAGCCGCCTTGGCATCACGGTTGCGCAGATCACCAACGCCTTGTACGACGCCTTCGGCCAGCGGCAGATCTCGACCATCTACACCCAGGCCAGCCAGTACCGCGTGGTGCTGCAGTCGCAAGCCGCCGCCAGCATCGGCCCGCAGGCGCTGGAGTCGATCCACGTCAAGGCCACCGATGGCGGCCAGGTGCGGCTGTCGGCGCTGGCGCGTATCGAGCAGCGCCAGGCGCAGTTGGCGATTTCGCACATTGGCCAGTTCCCGGCGGTGATGATGTCGTTCAACCTGGCCCATGGCGCGTCGCTGGGCGAGGCGGTCAAGGTCATCGAGCAGGTGCAGCAGGAGATCGGCATGCCGATTGGCGTGCAAACCCGCTTCCAGGGCGCCGCAGAAGCCTTCCAGGCCTCGCTGTCGAGCACCTTGCTGCTGATTCTCGCCGCCGTGGTGACCATGTACATCGTGCTGGGTGTGCTCTACGAGAGCTACGTCCACCCGGTGACCATCCTTTCGACCTTGCCCTCGGCGGCGGTCGGCGCGTTGCTGGCATTGCTCATCAGTGGCAACGACCTGGGCATGATCGCCATCATCGGCATCATCCTGCTGATCGGCATCGTCAAGAAGAACGCGATCATGATGATCGACTTCGCCCTTGAAGCCGAACGCCATCAGGGCATGTCCCCGCAGGACGCCATCTACCAGGCCGCGTTGCTGCGCTTCCGGCCGATCCTGATGACCACCCTGGCCGCGCTGTTCGGTGCGGTGCCGCTGATGCTCGCAACCGGCTCCGGTGCCGAACTGCGCCAGCCGCTGGGCCTGGTGATGGTGGGCGGGCTGCTGGTCAGCCAGGTACTGACACTGTTCACCACGCCGGTCATCTACCTTTATTTTGATCGGCTTGCGCGTCGTTTTGGTCGGCAGGACGTTGCGGAGGAGCCGGCATGAGCGGCCTCAAGCATCAAGCCGCAAGCTGCAAGCTGATTGACGTGAGCCGGAGTTCCGAGCCTGCTCGCACGCCCACTTGTAGCGTGCAACTTGCAGCTTGGAGCTACAAATGAACCTGTCCGGTCCTTTCATCCGGCGCCCGGTGGCGACGATGTTGCTGAGCCTGGCGATCATGCTGCTGGGCGGGGTCAGCTTCGGCCTGCTGCCGGTTGCGCCGCTGCCGCAGATGGACTTCCCGGTGATCGTGGTGCAGGCCAACCTGTCCGGTGCCAGCCCTGAAGTCATGGCCGCCACCGTGGCCACGCCGCTGGAACGCAAGCTGGGCAGCATCGCCGGCGTTACCACGCTGACCAGCAGCTCCAACCAGGGCTCGACGCGGGTGATCATCGGCTTTGAAATGGGCCGTGACATCGACGGCGCGGCGCGTGAGGTGCAGGCGGCCATCAATGCCACCCGCAACCTGCTACCCAGCGGCATGCGCAGTATGCCCACGTACAAGAAGATCAACCCGTCGCAGGCGCCGATCATGGTGCTGTCGCTGACCTCCGATGTGCTGCAGAAGGGCCAGCTGTACGATTTGGCAGACACCATCCTGTCGCAGAGCCTGGCCCAGGTGTCCGGGGTAGGGGAGGTGCAGATCGGCGGCAGTTCGCTGCCGGCCGTGCGCATCTCGGTGGAGCCGCAGTTGCTCAACCAGTACGGCGTGTCGCTGGACGAGGTACGCACCGCTGTGGCCAACGCCAACCAGCGCCGGCCCATGGGCTTCGTCGAGGATGCCGAGCGTAGCTGGGAGGTGCGGGCCAACGACCAGCTGGAAACGGCCAAGGACTACGAGCCGGTGGTGATCCGCCAGCAGAACGGCACCATCTTGCGTCTGTCCGACGTGGCGACCATCACCGACAGCGTCGAGAACCGCTACAACAGCGGCTTCTTCAACGACCAGAGCGCGGTGCTGCTGGTGGTCAACCGCCAGACCGGGGCCAACATCATCGAAACGGTCGACCAGATCAAGGCGCAGTTGCCGGCGTTGCAGTCGCTGCTGCCGGCCAGCGTCCAGCTGAATGTGGCCATGGACCGCTCGCCGGTGATCAAGGCGACCCTCAAGGAGGCCGAGCACACCCTGTTGATCGCGGTGGGGCTGGTGATCCTGGTGGTCTACCTGTTCCTTGGCAGCCTGCGTGCCTCGTTGATCCCGAGCCTGGCGGTACCGGTGTCGCTGGTGGGCACCTTTGCCGTCATGTACCTGTGCGGTTTCTCTCTCAACAACCTGTCGCTGATGGCGCTGATCCTGGCGACCGGCCTGGTGGTGGACGATGCCATCGTGGTGCTGGAGAACATCTCCCGGCACATCGAGGATGGCCAGCCGCCGATGCGTGCGGCCTTCCTGGGCGCCAAGGAAGTGGGCTTCACGCTGTTGTCGATGAACGTGTCGCTGGTGGCGGTATTCGTCTCGATCCTGTTCATGGGCGGCATCGTGCGCAGCCTGTTCCAGGAGTTTTCGATCACGTTGGCGGCGGCGATCATCGTCTCGCTGGTGGTCTCGCTGACCCTGACACCAATGCTCTGCGCGCGCTGGCTCAAGCCGCACCAGGCGCAGCAGACCCGCGTGCAGCGCTGGAGCGACAAGCTGCACCGGCGCATGGTCAATGGCTATGACCGCAGCCTTGGCTGGGCGCTGCGCCACAAGCGCCTGACCCTGCTTAGTCTGTTGGCCACCATCGGCATCAACATTGCCCTGTACGTGGTGGTGCCCAAGACACTGATGCCGCAGCAGGACACCGGCCAGTTGATGGGCTTTATCCGGGGTGACGATGGCCTGTCGTTCAGCGTGATGCAGCCCAAGATGGAAATCTACCGCCGCGCCTTGCTGGCCGACCCTGCGGTGCAGAGTGTGGCGGGCTTCATCGGCGGCAACAGTGGTACCAACAATGCCATGGTGCTGGTGCGCCTGAAACCGATCAACGAGCGCAAGATCGATGCCCAGAAGGTCATCGAGCGCCTGCGCAAAGAGATGCCCAAGGTGCCCGGCGGGCGCCTGTTCCTGATGGCTGACCAGGACCTGCAGCTGGGTGGCGGCGGGCGTGACCAGACCTCGTCGCAGTACCTGTACACCCTGCAGAGCGGCGACCTGGCGGCCCTGCGCGAGTGGTTCCCGAGAGTGGTCGCGGCGGTGCGTGCCTTGCCCGAGTTGACGGCCATTGACGCCCGTGACGGCGCCGGCACCCAGCAGGTCACCCTGGTGGTCGATCGTGACCAGGCCAAGCGCCTGGGCATCGACATGGACATGGTCACCACGGTGCTCAACAACGCCTACAGCCAGCGGCAGATCTCGACCATCTACGACAGCCTCAACCAGTACCAGGTGGTGCTGGAGATCAACCCGAAATACGCCTGGGACCCGAGCACCCTGGAGCAGGTGCAGGTGATCACCAATGATGGCGCCCGGGTGCCGTTGTCGACCATTGCCCACTACGAGAACAGCCTGGCCAATGACCGGGTCAGCCACGAGGGCCAGTTCGCCTCCGAAGACATTGCCTTCGACGTTGCCGAAGGCTACAGCCCTGACCAGGCCATGGCCGCAGTGGAGCGGGCGGTGGCCAAGCTGGGCCTGCCCGAGGAAGTCATCGCCAAGCTCGGCGGCACCGCCGACGCTTTCGCCAAGACCCAGGAAGGCCAGCCCTTCATGATCCTCGGCGCGTTGGTGCTGGTGTACCTGGTGCTGGGCATTCTTTATGAAAGCTACATTCACCCGCTGACCATTCTCTCGACACTGCCCTCGGCCGGCGTCGGTGCCTTGCTGGCGCTGTATGTCACCGGCGGCGAGTTCAGCCTGATCTCGCTGCTGGGCCTGTTCCTGCTGATTGGCGTGGTGAAGAAGAACGCGATCCTGATGATCGACCTGGCGCTGCAACTGGAGCGCCACCAGGGCCTGTCGCCGGAGGAGTCCATCCGCCGCGCTTGCCTGTTGCGCTTGCGGCCGATTCTGATGACCACCCTGGCGGCCATCCTCGGCGCCTTGCCGCTGCTGGTCAGCCGTGCCGAAGGCGCGGAAATGCGCCAGCCGCTGGGTTTGACCATCATCGGTGGCCTGGTCTTCAGCCAGATCCTCACCCTTTATACGACACCGGTGGTCTATCTGTACCTCGACCGCCTGCGTCACCGTTTCAACCATTGGCGCGGCGTGCGCACCGACGCCGCTCTGGAAACCCCGCTATGAACTTTGCCCAGACACCCCTTCACCGTACCCTGCAGTCGTTGACCCTGGGGCGTGGCTCGCGTCTGCTCGGCGCCGGCCTGTGTGTAGCGCTGCTCAGTGCCTGTACCCTGAGCCCGGACTACCACCGCCCCGAGCTGAGCACCCCGGCGCAGTACAAGCAGGCCGAGGGCTGGAGCCAGGCCAAACCGTCGGACGCCATTGCCCGTGGCGCTTGGTGGGAGGTTTATGGCGATGCCGGGCTCAATGCCTTGGTCGAAGAGCTCAACCGCAGCAACCAGACCGTCGCGCAGTCCGAAGCCCAGTACCGCCAGGCCCAGGCGCTGGTGCGCAGCAGCCGCGCCGCGCTGTTCCCGAGCCTGGACCTGAGCGCCAGCAAGAACCGTTCGGCTCAAGGCACCGGCAGCTCCAGCTCCAGCCTGTCGAACAACAGCAGCGGCATTCGCAACACCTACAACACGCAGCTCGGCGTGAGCTGGGAGATCGACCTGTGGGGCAAGCTACGTGAAACCTTGAACGCCAACGAAGCCAGTGCCGAAGCCAGCTTTGCCGACCTTGCCTCGATTCGCCTGAGCCAGCAGTCGGAGCTGGTGCAAAACTACCTGCAGTTGCGTGTGATCGATGAGCAGAAGCGCCTGCTGGAAGCGACCGTGGCCACCTACGAGCGCTCGCTGCGCATGACCGAAAACCAGTATCGCGCCGGTGTGTCCGGCCCGGATGCGGTGGCGCAGGCGCGGACCCAGCTGAAAAGCACCCAGGCAGACCTGATCGACCTGATCTGGCAGCGTGCGCAGTTCGAGAATGCCATTGCCGTGTTGCTGGGCAAGGCCCCGGCGAACTTCGCGCTGGCCGACAGCAAGAACATCCCGGCGCTGCCGGACATCCCCGTGACATTGCCCTCGCAATTGCTTGAGCGCCGCCCGGACATTGCCTCGGCCGAGCGCAACGTGATGGCCGCCAACGCCAATATCGGCGTATCGCGGGCTGCCTACTTCCCCGACCTGAGCCTGAGCCTGAGTGGGGGCTATTCCAGCAGCAGCTTCAGCAACTGGATCGAACTGCCGAACCGCTACTGGTCGGTAGGGCCTTCGCTGGCCATGACCTTGTTCGATGCGGGCAAGCGCAGCGCCGAGGTGGACCGTACCGTGGCGGTGTATGACCAGACTGTGGCGCAGTATCGCCAGACCGTGCTCGATGGCTTCAAGGAGGTGGAAAACTACCTGGTGCAGCTGAAGGTATACGGCGATGAAGCGGTGGTACGCCAGGAGGCCCTGGACGCGGCGCGTGAGTCGCTGCGCCTTACGGAGAACCAGTACCGCGCGGGCTTGATCGGCTACCTGGATGTGGTGAACGTGCAGACCACGGCGCTGAGTAATGAGCGCAGTGTGCTGAACCTACTGCAAGGGCGGCTGGTGGCGAGTGTGCAACTGATCGCCGCGCTGGGCGGCGGTTGGGATGCCGAGCAGGCGTTTGCCGAGTAGGAGCTCGCCCAGCCCTAGGGCTGTGTGAGCACCTGCCTTGCTCGAAATTCAGAAAACAACGATGACCCAGTAGGAGCGGGCCGGGGCAGAGCCTCAGGAGGGGATGTTGGATCCATTCCCATTCGCAAAAACCCCGTGCGTTTCGCCAAAGCTTGAGTACAATTGTCAGCTTTTTCCGGGCCCCCTGGCCTGTCGCTGGAACTCCCAATGCTCACAGGCAGCTACTCCTCTTCGTTGGTGTTGATTTCGCTGTGCGTGGCGATCCTGGCGTCCTATACCGCCCTTGACCTGACCGGCCGTATCGCCACGGCCCAGGGCAGGGCTGTGCACCTGTGGATGGGGGGCGGCGCGCTGGCCATGGGCATCGGCGTGTGGTCGATGCACTTCATCGGCATGCTCGCGTTCAGCCTGCCCGTCGAGCTGGGCTACGACCTTGGGCTGACGGCGTTTTCGCTGTTGATCGCCGTGCTGTCGTCAGGCTTTGCCTTGTGGCTGGTGAGCCAGCCGAGCCTGCCCTGGCTGCAACTGGGCTTTGGTGCGTTGATCATGGGGGCGGGCATCAGTTGCATGCACTACACCGGCATGGCCGCGCTGCGCATGCTGCCGGGCATCGACTATGACCCAACGCTGTTCGGCGCTTCGCTGTTGATCGCCGTTGGCGCCTCGGCGGCGGCGCTGTGGATCGCGTTTCGCTTGCGCAGGCACACCCCTTACGTGCGCCAGATCCGGGGCCTGGCGGCCGTGATCATGGGGGTTGCCATAGTGGGCATGCACTACACCGGCATGGCGGCGGCCAATTTCCCTGCGGGCAGCTTCTGTGGTGCGCTGGGCGGCGGGCTGCAAGGCGACGGGCTGGTCTACCTGGTGCTGATCACCACCCTGGCGGTATTGGCGGTGGCGTTGCTGACCTCGGTGCTGGACGCGCGCCTGGAAGCGCGCACCGCGGAACTTGCCCGCTCGCTGACCCTGGCCAACCAGGAGCTGACCCAGCTGGCCCTGCACGACACGCTCACCGACCTGCCCAACCGTACCCTGCTGGCCGACCGCATCGAGCAGGCCATCGGCAAGGTGGCGGAGCAGGGCGGGTGCTTTGCCTTGATGTTCATCGACCTGGATGGTTTCAAACCGGTCAACGATGCCTTTGGCCATCATGTCGGTGACCTGTTGCTCAAGGCCGTGGCCGCACGCCTGCGTGGCCACTTGCACAGCCAGGACACCTTGGCGCGCATTGGCGGCGACGAGTTCGTGCTGCTGGTGGAATTGCAGGAGCCGAACGATGCCATGGACGTGGCGGTCAAGCAGGTCAACCTGGTGTCGCGGCCGTTCCGTGTCGCCGAGCATGATCTGCAACTCACGGCCAGCCTGGGCATCGTCTTGTACCCAGGCAATGGCCTGGACCAGCACGAGTTGCTGCGCAATGCCGATGCCGCGATGTACCACGCCAAAAGCGCCGGCAAGAATGGCTACAGCTTCTTCGACGTGTCGATGAACAGCAACGCTCGGCAGCAGCTGCAGTTGCTGCAGGACCTGCGCCAGGCGCTGGAGCAGGGCCAGTTCCGCCTGCATTACCAGCCCAAGTTCGATGCCCAGGCCTGCCAGCCGATCGGTGCCGAAGCCCTGCTGCGCTGGGAGCACCCGCAGCAGGGGTTGTTGCTGCCTGATCGGTTCATCGGCCTGGCGGAAAAGACCGGCCTGATAATCCCCATTGGCGAATGGGTGCTCGACGAAGCCTGCCGGCAGATGCGTCAGTGGCTGGACCAAGGGCACCTGGGCTGGCGCATGGCGGTCAACCTTTCGGCCATCCAGTTCTGCCACGCTGGACTGGTCGAAAGCGTGGCCCGGGCTTTGAGCGAGAATGGCCTGCCGGCCAACTGCCTGACTCTGGAAATCACCGAAACCACCGCCATGCACGACGCCGATGCCAGCCTGACGGTGCTGCAACGCCTGTCCGACATGGGCGTGGACTTGTCCATCGATGACTTTGGCACCGGTTACTCCAGCCTCATGTACCTCAAGCGCCTGCCGGCCAACGAGCTGAAGATCGACCGTGGTTTCGTGCGTGACCTGGAGCAGGACAGCGATGACGCCGCGATTGTCTCTGCAATCGTTGCCCTGGGCCAGGCACTGGGGTTGCGCATCGTTGCCGAAGGGGTAGAGACCGACAAACAGCAAGACTTCCTCACCCGCCTGGGGTGCGATTCGCTGCAAGGGTATCTGCTGGGCCAGCCGGTGCCGGCAGAGCAGTTCATGGGCAATTTGCAGGCGCTGCGCCAGGAACCCGAGGTGCCGGTTTAGCCTGCGTCGCGCAAAGCGAAGACCGGTACGAAGGCGTCCATTTCGGCCTCGACCGCTTCGATGATGCGCTCGACATCCGCCGCGGCCATGATGGCGGCGCAAGGAATGCCGGCGATGGCCAGCAGGGTTTCCCCGGTGGCGCGGTCGAACAGGCGCGCGATCATGCTGCGCGGTGCATCCATGCTGGCCTCGAAGCCCAGCGGGTGGAAATGCCAGCGCATCACCTGACAGGCGTTTGGGAACGTCATCTTGTTCATGCCAGCCTCCTTGTCCTT
>NZ_JANIAG010000086.1:0-23075 GCF_028682155.1 Pseudomonas sp. 39004 | reverse complement strand
TCAACGCCCGTGATGCCTTGGCCCAAGGTGGGCATATCTGGGTCAACACTGCCGCGAGTTGGTCGCACGGCAATGCCTACCTGCAAGACGGCCCCTATGTGGCGGTGACCGTACGCGACGATGGCGCTGGCATCGAGCCAGAGGTTCTGGAAAGGGTCTTCGACCCCTTTTTCACCACCAAACCGGTCGGCCAAGGTACCGGGCTGGGGTTGTCGACCATCTACGGCTTTGCCCGCCAATCGAGCGGGCATGTGTCGATCCGCAGCGTGCCAGGGCAGGGCACCGAGGTGACGTTGATATTGCCGGCCAGTAGCCGTCAGGTGGCCTGTGAGGAGCAAGCGTCGCCGTTGGACCCGCAGGGTGCCGGCGAGCATGTGCTGGTTGTCGAGGACATGGCCTCGGTACGCCTGTCGGTGGCCGAAGTGCTGGCCGATGCGGGTTATCGTTGCACCTTGGCGGAAACCACCGAACAAGCGCTGGACTGCCTGCGTGAAGACGCCAGTATCGAATTGCTCTTGACCGATGTGGGGCTGCCAGGCATGAGCGGCCGCGAACTGGCGGATATGGCGCGTAGTTACCGCCCGGCGCTACCGGTGTTGTTCATGACCGGCTACGCCGAGACTGCGCTGGATCGTCAGGCGTTCCTGGATACCGGGATGGACCTGCTGATCAAACCGTTTCAGGTCAGTGACCTGCTCGACAAGGTGCGAATAGGCCTTGGGTAGCGCAGGGCGCATCTGCTTGCCGCGCAGTTAGACTGTTTTCGTCGTTGCGCCCAGGCGATGAGCGGTGATAAACCAGATAGCTGAATTCACGTCTGTCAGCCATGTTCTTAGCTTGGCATCTGCTGCTATGTTACTTGGCGTCTGGCACAGCGGCGCAACCGTTTCAGCGTGCATCTCAACCAGCTTTGGATATCGTCCCCATGCATCAAACCCCTGACGAAACGATTCGCGCCGCGTTGCAGAAGTCGCACGCCAGGCTTCATCGCCAGCATGAACTGGTGGTCGAGTACGGCGTCATGTCACTCAAGTCGTCTGACCTGGATGGGTTGCTGACCCAAGCCTGCTCTGCCGTGGCCAAGGGCATGGACACCCGCTTTGCCAAGGTGCTTACGCCGATACCCGACAGCGATGAGTTTCTGCTGTCCCATGGTGTGGGTTGGGATGACGCTGATATCGGGCACGCCACGGTAGGTGGCGATATCGCCAGCCCTGCGGGCTACGCCATTTCGACCTACAGGCCTGTGCTGTCGAACCATCTGGGGCAGGAGCAACGTTTCAGAACCCCCTCGCTGCTCAAGAAGTACGGCATCGAGCGAGCGATCAACGTGCCTATTCGAGGCACCACTGCCCCCTTTGGAGTACTCGAAGCGGACAGCAGTAATGGCGAAGACTTCATCGAAAGCGACCTGGTGTTCCTGGAAGGCATTGCCAACGTCATCTCCATGGCGGTGGAAAGGATCACTGCAGGCGCAGAAATGCAGTCTTCGGACCCCTATTCCGAAAGTGTGCTGAACGCCAGCCCCGACTGCGTGAAAATCCTCTCGGCGAGCGGCGACATCGAGTTCATGAACGATGCCGGCATGTGCCTGTTGCACATCGGCGACCTCGCTCAGATACGTGGGGTGGCGTGGCCGCAGATCTGGCCAGATGAATCCCGCAGTGTGGTGCTGGACGCTATCAGAAGAGTAACGGGTGGGGAGTCAGCGCGTTTCGAGGCCTTCTGCCCAACGCTGCAGAACGAGCCGAAATGGTGGGATGTGACGGTGGCGCCTATATTTGGTGAACAAGGCGAATTTGCAAAGATCATCGCCGTGTCGCGTGACATTACCGAACGTCGGCATCATGAAGCCCAATTGTTATCGTTGATCGATGCACAAAATACCAAGTTGAATAGAACCGACCTGCACCTGGAAGAAATCCACCACCGGGTGAAGAACAGCCTGCACTTGGTCAACACCTTATTGCTGTTGCAGGCAAATATGGCCGCTGATGAAGCGGTCAAATTGCAACTGGAAACAGCCGCGACCCGCGTATTGACCATTGCCAGCGTCCATGAGCGTCTTTATCAGAATGCTGAAACGCAGCACGTGCGCGTCTCGGATTATCTGGAGGCGCTGCTGGGTGATCTGGGCAAGGCATTGGCCGACCGCAAGATAGTGCTGCACGCTGACACGTTCATTCTTGCGCCCGAAAGAATGGCGCCACTGGGCCTGGTGATATCCGAACTGATCACCAACTCGCTGAAGTATGGAAGAGGCACGGTGGACGTCAGCGTAATGGGCCATGGTGATCATGCCCTGATCACGGTATCGGACGAGGGCGATGGCTTTCCGGAGTCTTACCCCAAACCCACCGGCACCGGGCTGGGCATGCGCCTGGTAAAAAGCTATTCGGGCTATGGCAGCCTGGCGATCACGGTGGATCGCAGTGAACGTAAAAGCACGATTCACGTGCGCTTCAAACTCTAGCAACATACGCCTGCGTTCTGGCCCCAGGGCAGCAATGCCACCCCGGGGCCAATGGCATCAACGATTTTTGTCCTGGTGCTGCGTATCGCCTTGATCGGCTTGACCGCCGCCCATACGGCCAGGGTCAGACGGGTTTTGCCCGGTGGATTGATCGGTACCTGCCTGCCCACCCTGGCTGCCGGTGTCCCTGGAGCGTTCCCAATCCTTGTTCATCTTGTCTTCAGGCTTTTGCCCAGGTTGCTGGCTGCCTTTTTGTTTGTCGGGCATGTCACCGCCCGCACCCTGGCCACCTCTTTGGCCTGCATCGCCGGCCTTGGAGTCGGCGTTGTCGCCTTGATTTGCGCCCCTGTCCTGATTGTTAGCCATGACCGCATACCTCTATTCGAACACAGGAAGGTCTGTGTTCATTTGTGACTCCGTGACCGTTTGAGGCTGTTCATTTATTGCTTCAGATTCAGACAAAACGCCTGAACAACTGGGGGAGCGGCATTTGTGGCTCCAATAGCCTCGGTGCTGTTGGCATTGGGTGCCGCGAATTAAAAAACTTTGCATGAGTCGTCTTGAGTCTTTGTCATAGTCGGACTAATACTAAAGAACTGCCGGAAGAGGGCTGATCATGCATAGGCGCTTTGTTGTGGTTCCCGCCGTACCTCGTCAGAAAGAGATCTTGCCTCGGCGCATCGGTTTCCCCAGTGCCCTGGGCGAGGGCTACGACTTATACGACACACAAGACAAAATCCGCCTCAGTTTGAGTTTTCCAACACGCGCCGAAGCCGAGTTCGAATGTGCAACCCGCAACACTTACGACGATGCCAATGATGTGAACTTCGCCGGCAGCGGTTGAGCTGGCAAGGGCCAGGCATTTCACAGCACAGGCTTGCCGCCCGTTACTGCGTAGCGCGCGCCAGAGATGTAGCTGGCCTCATCGGACCCGAGCAATACGTACACCGGCGCCACTTCGACGGGCTGCCCCGGCCTGCCCATCGGGTAGCCCGAGCCAAAGTTCTTCACAGCCTCATCGGGCATGGTCGCCGGGATCAGCGGCGTCCAGATTGGCCCAGGTGCCACGCTGTTGACCCGGATGCCCTTGTCTGCCAGCAACTGAGCCAGGCCTGCAGTGAAGTTGGCGATGGCGCCTTTGGTGGCGGCATAGGCCAGCAACTTGGGCGAGGGGTCATCGGAGTTGACCGAACTGGTGTTGATGATCGAGCTGCCCTTGGGCATCGACGGCAAGGCCCGTTGGCAAATGCGGAAGATGGCAGTGATATTGACATCAAAGGTCATCACCCACTCGTCATCGTCGATTTCATCCAGCGACTCATGTGCCATCTGAAACGCCGCGTTGTTGACCAGGATGTCGATACGGCCAAATTGCGCCACGGTCTTGTCGACGATGTCGTAGCACTGCTGTTTTTGCCGCAGGTCACCGGGCAGCAGCAGGCATTGCCGGCCTGCGGCCTCGACCCAGCGCGCGGTTTCCTGCGCATCGTCGTGCTCATCGAGATAGGCAATGGCAACGTCTGCCCCTTCGCGGGCATAGGCAATGGCCACCGCACGGCCGATGCCGCTGTCGGCACCGGTTATCAGCGCGATCTTGCCATCGAGCCGGCCGCTGCCGGTGTACGTCTGCTCGCCACAATCGGGGTAGGGCTCCATCTTGCGTTGAGCGCCTGGCACGTTTTGCGGCTGTGACGGGAAGGGTGGGGTGGGGTAGTCGCGCATGGCAGAAGCTCCATCAGTTGAGAACGTTCATACCGATTCGAAAGGGGGGTAACGCGAGTGTTGGAGTGGATGCCGGGTTTCAACGACGGACGGTCAGGCCACGCAGATGCACTGAATTTTTCGCTCGCTCGATGGCTCTATCGCTGAACAGCCCGCATTTCGCGCAACGCTTAACGACACCGGAGCCTGCAAGTGCCTCGTATCATCACGCCATCGACGCCCGAACATGAGATCGAGGAAAAGAATGCAAGAATGTTTGGTACCGCCAAGGAACGTCTTGATTTCTATCGAAGGGAAATCCAGTACGAAACCACCATCCTGGCCAACCGTACCGACGCCTATCTTGCTGCACAGTCTTTTCTGGTGATTGCGTTCGTGTCATCCATGGGCAACCTGAACCAGAGCTGGGGTGAGATGTTCACCCTGATCGTGCCTGCCTTTCTCGCGCTGCTGGGTGTTTTGAGTTCGCTCAATGCCTGGCCGGGTATTCGCGCTGCCTATCGGATCATCGATCACTGGCAGCTCAAGCAAAGCCACCTGCTGCGCAGTGAGCCGATGATGGGCTTGGCCTACGACGAATCGCCGCTGTTCTGTGAGGCTGAAACCTCCCGGGCAGGGCATCGCAAATCCCTGCTGTTCTCGCTTCGCACGCCTTGGATCTTTCTCGGCTTCTGGGTGCTATTGGGCACTTACGCGGTGTACATCCAGCTGGCCTGATCGGTTGGGGAGGGCGGGGCCTGGTTGCACCGCCCTCATCAGCGCTATGCGAAGTCGCTGCCCAGGGTTCCGGGTGCCGCCCCCGGAACAAGAATGACTTTTCGGCAACTGTCCTGTTTCTGGTCGAACAGCTTGTAGCCAAGGGCTGCTTCTTCCAGGGCAAGTCGGTGCGTAACGATCATCTCCGGTTGCAGGCGCCCGGCCTCGATATGCTCCAGCAGTTCAGGCAGGTACTTGTGCACATGGGTCTGGCCCATCTTGAACGTCAGGCCCTTGTCGAACGCGTCACCGAACATGAAGGCATGAATGAAGCCGGCGTACACCCCGGGCACGCTGACCACGCCGCCGCGACGCACGGCAGCGATGCTCTGGCGCAAGGCCTTGCCGCTGCTGCCCTCGATCTTCAGCGCCGTCATCACGGTCTCTGCGGTGCTGCCCTTGGCCTCGAAACCGACTGCATCGATCACGGCATCCACTCCGCGCATCCCTGGCGTGTGGCGGATGATGCTGTCGGCCGGGTCGTCATCCTGCTCGAAGTTGATCGGGACCACTCCGTAAGCCTCCTGGGCATACGCCAGGCGGTAGTCATTGTCATCGACCATGAACACGGTCTGTGCCCCAAGCATTCGCGCACAGGCAGCGCTCAGCAGCCCCACCGGCCCGGCACCGTAGATTGCCACCGACGAACCTGGGCCGACTTCAGCATTGATCACCGCCTGCCAGGCGGTCGGCAGGATGTCGGAGAGAAACAGTACCTTGTCGTCGGCCAGGTCGGTGGGCACTTTGAACGGGCCGACATTGGCTTTGGGCACGCGCACATAGTCGGCCTGCCCGCCAGGAATGCCGCCATACAGATGGCTGTAGCCAAACAAGGCTGCCCCCGGTGGGATGCCTTTTTTGTTGACGATGGAGCCGCGCCCCGTATTGGTGGTTTCGCACGCGGCAAACAGATCGTGCTGGCAGAAGAAACAACTGCCGCAGGCGATGACAAAGGGGATCACCACACGGTCGCCAACCTGCAGGTGGGTGACGTCCTTGCCGGTGGCCTCGACGATGCCCATGAATTCGTGGCCGAAGATATCGCCCGATTCGGTCTGCGGGATCTTGCCCCGATAGAGGTGCAGGTCCGAGCCGCAGATGGCGGTGGCCGTCACCCTGAGGATGATGTCGTCCGGCTCCTGAAGGCTTGGGTCAGGCACGGTATCGACCCTGACATCGTTGGCTCCGTGATAGGTCAACGCTCTCATGGCATGCATCTCCTGCAGTGGTGGATGTACGAGGCTATGCAGAGGAAACTGACGGGCACCGCAAAGTTCAGACCAACAGGTTCAGCGGCGACTTCGACCGTTGATAGTTCTGAATGAACCTATCTTGCTGCCGACGGCTCGATTGTCAGAAGCGCGCGGGATGACCGGGATGAATGCGTTTACACAGCAGACAGGGCTGGCGCAGCGCCGCCTCGAAGCCATCAATCGATGGTTCCAGCATTTCGACGACCACCAATTGCGCCGCGATTGCCCCAGCAGCTATCACGAGCAACTGCTACGCCAGGCCGATGAAATGGACCGCTTGCACCTGATCCAATGGCAAGAGTGGCGTGACTTGCGGCGCCTGGCCGATTGGGCCTTTCTCAAGGCGGTTGCGGGGCTGGATTATCATGCTTGTCATCCCCCCGTTGTGCATGCAAACGGGCGTGGTACCGCGCCGGCACCTCATTCAGGAACACCAGGATGATTGATTTTCAGGTCGCCTGAGTGGCTGCCAGCCCGGCGCGGTTTGAGGCCGATGCAAAACCTGGCGGCACGGCTGCAGCGCAGCCATGCTGCGGGGGTGCCGACCTGGTGCATCTTCGACAATACCGCTTCGGGCGCAGCCTTGGGCAATGCCCTGACAACGCTGGCCTGCCTGAGCTGAGGGCGTGCTACAGCAGTTTATCGAGCGTGATGGGAAATTCCCTCACCCGCTTGCCGGTGGCGTGGTAAATGGCGTTGGCTACCGCCGCCGCCACACCGACCACGCCGATTTCCCCCACGCCCTTGGAGCCCAGCTCGTTGACGATGTCGTCGTGCTCTTCGACGAAGATGACCTCGATTTCACCGCTGTCGGCGTTTACCGGTATGTGGTATTCCGCCAGGTTGTGGTTGAGGATTCGCCCCAAGCGGTGATCGGTTTGCGTCGCTTCGTGCAATGCCATGCCGATACCCCAGATGACACCGCCGAGGATCTGGCTGCGTGCGGTCTTGGGGTTGACGACGCGGCCCGCTGCCACAGCGCTGACCACCCGGGTGACCTTGACCGAGCCCAGGTCTTCATCGACCTGCACCTCGACGAACACGGCGCAATGGGTCGCGGTGGCGAAGGGTTTGCGCTTGGCGCTGGGCGCTGCTTCGACCTGCACCTCGAAAAACCCCTCGGGGGCACTGGCCACGATGTCCGCGAGTGCAAGGCGGTGGTTACCTGCCAGCAGGTAGCCGTCAGCGAACGTGATTGCTTCCACCGGCGTGTTGCCGACCTCAGGGTAATGCTGGCGTGCATGCGCAAGCACCTTGCTGCGCAGGGCCAGGCACGCTTGGCGCACGGCCGAACCTACCGACGACACCGTGAAAGACCCACCCTGCAGCGGCGCGGTCGGCAGCGAAGAGTCCCCCAGCACAAAGGTCACGTCTTGCACACGGGCGCCAGCGGCGTCGGCCGCGATCTGCGTCATGACGGTGTAGGTGCCGGTGCCGATGTCGGTAGTCGCGCTGCTGACGGTCAAATGCCCTGCGCCATCGATGCGCGCCTTGGCACTGGCTTTCATCTGCATGGCCTCCCAGACCCCGCCTGCCATGCCCCAGCCAACCAACTGCTGCCCATGGCGCATGCTGCGGGGTTGTGGGGCGCGGTTGCCCCAGCCAAAACGCTGGGCACCCTGGTCATAGCAGGCCAGCAGCTCCTTGCTCGAATAGGGTTTGCCCTCGTTGCCATTGATAGCGGTGAAATTGCGACGGCGCAGCTCAAGCGGGTCGATGTCGGCTGCGCATGCCAGTTCATCCATGGCGCATTCCAGGGCGATCATCCCGGACGCGGCACCCGGTGCGCGCATGTCCAGCGGGGTGTACACATCCAGGGGCGCAAGGCGGTAGCTCAGGGCAACGTTGTCGCACTGGTAGAGCATGCCGCTCCATTCCACCAGGTGCTCGGTGAAGTCCTCGAAGCGTGAGGTCTGGCCAAGCGCGTCATGGGCAATCGCCAGCAACCGCCCCTGCGAATCGGCCCCCAGGCGCAGCCGTTGCTGGGTGCGGGGCCGGTAGCCGAAGGTGAACATCTGCTGGCGGGTCAGCGTGACACGCACCGAACGTTGCAGGTGCAAGGCCGCCATCACCGCCAGGGGCAGCTGGTACTGCGGGCGCAACCCCGAGCCGAAGGCACCGCCGACGAACGCTGCCAGCACCCGGACTTTTTCCTTGGGCAGGTCGAATACCTTGTGCAGGTAGTCCTGGCAATTTTGCGTACCTTGGGTCTTGTCATGGATTTCCAGGCTGCCGTCGGCCTGGTACAGCACCGTCGAAGCATGGGGCTCCATCGGGTTGTGGTGTTCGTTGGCGGTGAGGTAGGTCGCGTCTACCTGCACCGCGGCGTTGGCGAACTGCCCGGCAAAATCGCCGCGAGGGGCGGGCGTTTCGGCGGGTGCCGGGTGCGTTTTGTCGAGTACGCTGGCCAGGTCGGTTTCATGGGGTTCTTCGAGGTACTCGACCTTCACCAGCGAGCCTGCATACCTTGCCAGCTCCAGGCTTTGCGCGACCACCAGCGCCAGGGGCTGGCCGCTGTACAGCACGCGATCGTTGAACAACGGCCGAAATGGCGTACCCTCGGCCGAGTCGGCGTCACTGTAATCGTCGTCGTAACTGGAAACGCGAGGGCGATGGGCATGGTCCAGCACGGCGATTACCCCCGGCACGCTCAGTGCCTGGGCAGTGTCGATGCTCAGCACCCGCCCACGGGCGATCGTGCTGGACATCACGCTGCCATGCAGCAACCCGGCCTCTGGGTACTCGCCCGCATAGCGCGCCTGCCCGGTGACTTTCGCCACCCCGTCGACACGGTCCATGGCCGTGCCCACTACCGCTGTTTTGATGTTCATGACGTTGCCCCCCTGGCTTTTGCCCCGAGCGCCGCATCGCTTAATGCGCGCACGATGGCACGTTGCGCGAGGGGCACCTTGAAGCCATTGTGGGCCAAGGGTTCTGCGCCTTGCAGCAGGGCGTCGGCCGCTTGGGTGAACAGCGCCTGCGTGGGCGCCTGGCCGATCAACGTGCGTTCGACAGCCGGGTCTCGCCAGGGCTTGTGGGCCACGCCACCCAGCGCCAGGCGTGCGTCCTGGATCACGCCGCCATCGAGGTTCAACCCGGCGGCAACCGATACCAGTGCAAACGCATAAGACGCCCGATCGCGGATCTTCAAATAGCGGTAGTGGTCTTCGAACGTGGGGGGCGGCAGTTCGATGGCGGTTATCAGCTCATCGGCGGCCAGTTGATTGTCGCGCTCCGGTGCTTCCCCGGGCAGGCGGTGGAAGTCGGCGAAGGGTATCTGGCGTTTGCCGCCCCGGCCCTGCACATGGACCACGGCCTCGAGCGCCGCCAGCGCCACACACATGTCCGAAGGGTGTGTCGCAACGCAGGCATCGCTGGCACCGAGGATGGCGTGGATGCGATTCAGGCCTGTGCGCGCCGGGCAGCCGCTGCCTGGCTCGCGCTTGTTGCAGGGTGTGCCGGTGTCATAAAAGTAGTAACAGCGGGTGCGTTGCAACAGGTTGCCGCCGGTACTGGCCATGTTCCGCAACTGCGGCGAGGCGCCTGCCAGAATGGCCTCGGCCAGCAGGGGATACTGCAGTTCGATCACAGAGGCCCAGGCCAGCTCGGCATTGCTGACCAGTGCGCCGATCAGCACGCCACCGTTCGCGGTGGCCTGGATACCGTTCAACCCGAGGCCGGTTATGTCGATCAGGCGCTCGGGGCGCACCACGTTTTCTTTCATCAGGTCGACGAGGTTGGTGCCACCGGCGATGAAGCGTGAGGACGCGTCGGCCAGGCCGACGGCTTCGCCGACCGATGCCGGCTTGTGGTAGCTGAACGGCGTCATGCGCGCGGCCCTCCCTGCAGGTTGGCCTTGGCGCGCATCAGCGGCAGTGCTTCTTCCACCGCCGCGATGATGTTGCTGTAGGCCCCGCAGCGGCAGAGGTTGCCGCTTATCTGCTCGCGAATGGCGTCGCGCGTGCAGGCGCGCCCTTCTTCTGCCAGGCCAACGGCGGAGCAGATCTGGCCTGGGGTGCAGTAACCGCACTGAAAGGCATCATGGGTAATGAATGCGCGCTGCAGGGGGTGCAGTTCGTCACCCACGGCCAGGCCTTCGATGGTGACCAGGTCGGCGCCGTCACACATGACGGCCAGGGTCAGGCAGGCGTTGACGCGTTTGCCGTCCCGTAACACCGTGCAGGCACCGCATTGGCCATGGTCACAGCCTTTCTTGGTGCCGATCAGGTCCAGTTGCTCGCGCAGCAAGTCGAGCAGTGTCGTCCAGGGGTGAACCTGCAGCGACCTGGCCTGGCCGTTGATCGTCAGGCGGAGGGGGTGTGCTTCGCCACCCTGGGGGGAGTTTGCGCTCATTGGGTGTCCTCACGGTTGGGGGTCGCACAGTCGACTGCGTCTACGGTGTGCGACTGACCCCGGCGGGCAAACGTTCAGCGTTTCTGCCCAGCTGCCGTCACTTCTTCCCCGGTAACACCGAACTGAGCACCTGCTTGGCCGTCTGCACGATGACCCCGGCCTGGTCGGGGTCGCCCTTGAGCAAGGTACTGGCGAATTTCTTCGCCTGTTCCAGCTTGATATGCGGCGGCAGGGGCGGCACGTTGGGGTCGGTCTTGAACTCGATCAGCACCGGGCGATCGGCGTTCAGTGCGCGTTCCCAGGCGGCTGCGATGTCTTCTTCACGGTCGACGAAAATGCCCTGCAGGCCGATGGAGATCGCGAACAGGTGGTAGGGCACGTCGGGAATCGACTGCGACGCTTCGAACTTGGGGTCGCCTTCCATGACCCGCTGTTCCCAGGTGACCTGGTTGAGGTCCTCGTTGTTGAACACCGCACAGATCCATTGCGGGTTCTCCCACTGCTGCCAGTACTTGGCCACGGTGATCAGCTCGGCCAGGTTGTTCATCTGCATCGCGCCATCGCCGACCAGGGCCACCACCGGGCGCTGCGGATGGGCGAATTTCGCGGCAATGGCATAGGGCACGGCGGCGCCCATGCAGGCCAGGCCGCCGGACAATGAACACTGCATGCCTTGGCGTATCTGCAGGTCGCGCGCATACCAGTTGGCGCAAGAGCCGGAATCGCTGGTCACGATGCTGTCGTCTGGCAGGCGCGGGGACAGCTCGTACACCACGCGCTGCGGGTTGATCGGCTCGGCATGGACCATGGCACGTTTGGCCAGGGTGTTGTCCCAGCGTGCGCGCCAGCCCTCGACCTTCTTGCGCCAGCGCCGGTCGGTCTTGTGTTGCAGCAGGGGCAGCAATGCACGCAAGGTCTCGCCAGCGTCACCGACCAGGTTGACCTCCATGGGGTAGCGCAGGCTCAGCATGTCGGGTTGCAGGTCGATCTGCACGCCACGGGCCTGGCCCTCCTTGGGCAGGAACTCGGCATAGGGGAACCCCGAACCGACCATCAGCAGGGTGTCGCATTCGTTCATCATCTGGTAACTGGGCTCGGTCCCCAGCAAGCCGATGGCGCCGGTCACCCAAGGCAGGTCATCGGCTACTGCAGCCTTGCCCAGCAGCGCCTTGGCCACCCCAGCGCCCAACGTGTCTGCGATGGCGATGATTTCTTCGGTTGCCTGCAAGGCCCCGGCGCCCACCAGGATGGCGACCTTGCGCCCGGCGTCGAGCACTTCGGCGGCGCGTTGCAGGTCGCTGTCATAGGGCACCACCTTGGGTTTGCTGTAGCCGATGCCCGAATGCACGGTGCCGTGGGCACGTGGCGGTTCGTGGTAGGGCAGGTCCTGCAGGTCGTTGGGCAGAATCACCGCCGTCACCCGCCGCTCGCCGACGGCAGTGCGCACGGCGCGGTCGAGCAGGTGGCGTACCTGCGAAGGTGTGGAGGCCTGCTGGACGAATGCACCGGCCACGTCCTTGAACATCGACAGCAGGTCCAGCTCCTGCTGATAGTGCCCACCCAGTGCCGCCCGCGCCTGTTGGCCGACGATGGCCAGCACCGGCATGTGGTCCATGCGCGCGTCGTACAGGCCCGTGAGCAAATGCGATGCGCCGGGGCCTGAAGTGGCAATGCACACGCCCAGTTCGCCGGTGAACTTGGCGTGGGCACTGGCCATGAACGCGGCCATCTCCTCGTGGCGCGCCTGGATGAACTGGATCTTGCCGTTGGCCCGGCTCAGCGCGCCGAACACGCCGTTGATGCCGTCGCCGGGGTAGCCGAAGATGCGCCGCACCCCCCATTGATACAAACGCTCCACCAGAAAGTCGCCTACCGTGCCCGTCATTGTCTGCTCCCGTGCTGTGGTCGATAGGGGTCTGGACTGGGCTTGCGCTGGGAAAGTTTCAACGGTGTGAACAGTTGCTAGAGGTTCGGCTGGCCCTGCACGTTGAGCAGGCGCTGGGTCATCTGTACGAAGTGCGCTTCCAGGCGTGAGGCTGTCCACGCGGGCGATGTGTGGCGCAGCGCGTCGGCGGTGCCCACCAGGGCCATGATCGCCAGCGCGGCCGACTCGGCTTCGATACCTGCAAAAATCCCTTGCTTGAGGCCTTTGTGCACCAGGGCCTGCAACTGCAGCCGCAGGTTATCCGGACGGCGTGCCAGCCAGTGCTGCAGGTGCGGTTCCAGGTGATGCTGTTCGCGCTCCAGCACCTTGACGTGCAGCGGGTGCGCGGCCTGCCAAGCCAGAACGAAGCGTATGAAACTGTGCAATTCACCCAGTACGCCACGACGCTTTGGGAACGCGCGCCAGGCGCTGTCGCGTGTTTCGAGCAGGTCCATGAGTACCCACGACAACAAGTCCTGCTTGCTCGCTACATGGTGGTAGAGGCTGCCTGGCAGCAAGCCGGCACGGCTTGCCAGCTGGCGCATGGACATGGCGCCGTAACCCACCTCGGCAAGCAGTTCGGTGGCCGCGTCAATGATGAACCGTGCGCATTCGGCATCCGCCGCCAGGTTGCCTTGCTTAGGCATAGCTGGCCCCCCGGACGAGGCCGTTCAGGTGCTGGTGGGTGCGCCACAGCAACGCCAGCGGTATGACGATCGTGCAACTGACCAGCAGCAAGGCGTAACGCAGTGATTCCTCGGCAAACACCGGCATCAGGGCATCGCTGAGCAACCCTGTGGCCAGCGGGCCGATACCGACACCACACAAGGTCGAGACAATGGTTTGCAACGCTACCGCCGTTGCCCGGCGCGAGGCCGGTACCATCTGCGTCAGCAGTGAGAACGAAGGGCCCACCCACCACACCGAGAAGAAGCTGGTCAGTGCGCACCAGAGCATCGCGCTGGGTACCGGAACGCTACCCACCTGCATCAGGATATCGCGGGGCCACAGCAGGTAGATGATCAGCGCACTGCTGCCCAGCAGATGGCCGATCACCGGTACGCCAATGTGCCAACGCAGGCTCCTCACGGCCAGGTGGTCGGTCAGCCAGCCACTGAACAAGGCCCCGAGCCCGGCACAGGTGCCGCCCACCAGCCCCGCGAGGATGCCGGCGTACTGCAGCGGCATACCGTGCGAGCGCACCAGGAAACTGGCGTTCCACATCGCATAGCCATAGGCGCTGAAGGTGGTGAGCCCGCAGGCCAGCACCAGGCAGCGGTAAGGCGGCTGCGCCCACAGTTCACGGGCGCTGGCCCACAGGCCCGGCAAGGGATGGGCGGCCTGTACCGTGAGGTCGAAACGCCCGCGTGCCGGGTCGCGCACGACAAAGGCGCACAGCGCGCTGATGACAAAAGCGGGCACGGCGACCGCAAAAAAGGCGCTGCGCCAGCCGTATTCATCCACGACCCAGGCGCCCACGCACAAGGCGATGATCGTGGAAAAAGTCGGCGCAGCGGTGTAGCAGGCGATGGCGAACGAACGTCGGTGGGGTGGATAGAGGTCGGCAATGATCGACATCGAGGTAGAGGTGCTGGGCGACTCGCAGACCGCCACGGCCATGCGGGCGATCACCAGCATCGCGAAGCTGCCGGCCAGGCCGCAGACCACGGTCGCCAGCGCCCACAACAGCGTGGACGCGGCCAGCAGGCGGGTCCGCGGCATGTGGTCGGCCAACCGCCCGGCGGGCAGGCCCAGCAGTACATACACGGCCGCAAATGCCAGGCCTGAAACCAGACCCATGGCGGTGTCGCTGACTGCGAACTCCTGTTTGATCGGCTCTATCATCACGGCAATGATCTGCCGGCCGACAAAGTTGTCGGCGTACATCATCGCCAGCAGCAGCAGCAGCCCATGGCTGCGCCAGCCAAGGGGCGAAACAGGCGTAGTGCGCATGGGTGACTCCTGCAGGTGCCGAGCGCGAAGGCCCAGGCTGCGCCCGGGCCACAGGGGAGGTCAGGCGTGTGCCTTGCGTTGCCTGGCCAGGGTCAGGGCGGTGTCTTCGATCATGTCCTCCTGGCCGCCGACCATGCCACGGCGGCCCATTTCCACAAGAATCTCCCGTGCCGGCACGCCGTATTTCTGCTCGGCGCGTTTGGCGAACAGCAGGAACGAGCCATAGACGCCGGCATAGCCCATCGTCAGGGCATCGCGGTCGCTGCGGATGGGGAAGTCCATGATCGGCACCACCAGGTCTTCGGCCACATCCTGGATGCCGAAGACACTGACCCCGGTCTCGATGCCCATCCGGTCGCACACCGCAACCAGCACTTCCATCGGCGTGTTGCCGGCACCGGCGCCCAGGCCGGCGCAGGCCGCATCGATGCGCGTGGCACCCGCAGCGATGGCGGCGATGGAGTTGGACACCCCCATCGACAGGTTATGGTGGCCATGGAAGCCGATTTCGGTACCGGGTTCGAGCGCTGCGCGCAGCGCCGCCACCCGTGCGCTGACATCGTGGGGCAGCAGGTAGCCGGCCGAGTCGGTGATGTAGATGCAATTGGCGCCGTAGCTTTCCATCAGCTTGCCCTGCTGGGCCAGGCCTTCCGGGCTGTTCATATGAGCCATCATCAAGAAGCCGACAGTGTCCATGCCCAGCGTTCGCGCAGCGGCAATGTGCTGCTGCGAAACATCGGCTTCGGTGCAGTGGGTGGCGACCCGAAGGGTGCTGACACCGAGCTCGAACGCCATGCGCAGGTGGTCGACCGTGCCGATCCCGGGCAGCAGCAGGGCCGAGACCTTGGCGTGGGTCATCAACGGAATGACCGCCGACAGGTACTGCTCGTCGGTGTGCGCAGGGAAGCCATAGTTCACCGAACTGCCGCCCAGGCCATCGCCGTGGGTCACTTCGATCAGCGGCACACCAGCGGCGTCCAGCCCACAGGCAATGTCTTTCATCTGCTGCAGGGAGATCTGGTGGCGTTTGGGGTGCATGCCGTCGCGCAGGCACATGTCGTGTACGGTGATGCGTTTGCCGTGAAGGTCCATGGCGCGTTCCTTAAACGGTGGCAGGTTGGGGGGCAGGGCGGGGCAGCGCGAGTTCGCCCTTGAGCATCGCTTCGGCAAACATTTCGGCGGTGCGCGCGGCGGCAGCGGTCATGATGTCGAGGTTGCCGGCGTACTTGGGCAGGTAGTCGCCCAGGCCCTCGACTTCCATGAAGATCGACACCCGGTTGCCGTCGAACACCGGCCCGTTGACCACCTTGTACCCCGGCACATAGCGCTGCACCTGCTCGATCATCTGCGCGATGGCGGCGCTGATGGCGGCTTGGTCGGGCTCGTCTTCGGTCAGGCAATGCACGGTGTCGCGCATGATCAGCGGCGGCTCGGCAGGGTTGACGATGATGATCGCCTTGCCCTTTTTCGCCCCGCCCACCTGCTCGACCGCCGCAGCGGTGGTGCGGGTGAACTCGTCGATGTTCTTGCGCGTGCCGGGGCCCACCGACTTGGACGCTGCCGTCGCGATGATTTCGGCATACGCCACCGGTTGCACGCTGGATACCGCAGCCACCAGCGGAATGGTCGCCTGGCCACCGCAGGTGACCATGTTCACGTTCATCACGCCCAGGCCAAGGTTATGTTCGAGGTTGACCGGCGGTACGCAGTAAGGGCCGATGGCGGCGGGTGTCAGGTCGATCATCAGCACACCCAGGGCATTGAGCTTGCGGCTGTTTTCGGCGTGCACATACGCGGAGGTGGCATCGAAGGCGATCTGGATACCGTCTTCAAGGACATGTGCCAGCAAGCCGTCGACACCGTCGCTGGTGGTTTTCAGGCCCAGTTCGGCGGCGCGGGCAAGGCCTTCGGAGTTGGCATCGATGCCCACCATCCACACCGGCTCCAGCACTTCACTGCGTTTGAGCTTGTACAGCAGGTCGGTACCGATATTGCCGGGCCCGATGAGGGCGCATTTGATCTTTTGGCGCATGGCATTGTTCTCGATCAGAAGAAGTTGAAGCGAGCGGGTCAGGGCACGAAGTTCAGGTGCAGCACGCCCATGCCGCTCAATGACAGGCTGACGAAATCCCCCGCTGCGACGGGCACCAGGGGTGCCAGGGCACCGGACAGGATGATTTCGCCCTTGCGAAAGGGGATGCCCAGCTTGCCCAGGGTGTTGGCCAGCCACGCCACGGCATTGCAAGGGTGACCTTGCACGGCGGCGCCCAGGCCGCTGCCGGCGGTGTGGCCGTTCTTGAACAGCTGCAGTTGAACCTGGGCCAAGTCCAGCTCGCGCGGGTTGATGCGCTGCTGGCCCAGGGCGAATACCCCGCAGGAGGCGTTGTCGGCCACCGTGTCCTGAATGCGGATCTGCCAGTTGTCGATGCGTGAGTCGACGATTTCGAAGCACGGCAGCACCCACTCGGTGGCCGCCAGTACATCGTCTGCACTGACCTCGCCGCCTTTCAGGTCGTCGCCCAGCACGAAGGCGATTTCGCCTTCTGCACGGGGCTGGATCAACCGGTGGGTGGCAAAGCTGACGTCGCTGTCGCCAGCAACCTGCATGCGATCCGTGAGAAAGCCGAAGTCCGGTTGATGCACGTCGAGCATTTCCTGCACGGCCCGGCTGGTCACGCCGATCTTCTTGCCGATCACCCGCTCGCCCATGGCTTCACGCCGGGCGAGCAGGCGCAGGGAGATGCGGTAGGCATCGTCCAGGCTGATGTCGGCGTGGCGCTGGCTCAGCGGCGCCACGCTCTTGCGTGTTTGCAGGGCGCTGAACAGCTCGTCGCCCAAGGCTTCAATCAGGTGCGCATCCATAAAAAGGTCGCTCTGTGACAAGTGAACGAAAGGCCAGCCTGCTTGCGCCAGCCGCGGCAACGAGGCTCAGCCCGGCCAGACGCTGGCGTCGGCGCCGCCATCGACATCGATGATCTTGCCGGTGACCCAGGCCGAGGCGGGCGACGCCAGGTACAGGGCTGCTGCGGCAATGTCCTCTGGCTGGCCCAGGCACTTGAGCGGGGTGTTGGCTTCCATCGCGCTGCGCATGGCAGCCGGCATCACGCCGGCCAAGGCGTCGGTGAGGATCGGCCCAGGGGCGATGGCATTGACCCGGATCTGCGGTGCAAACTCTTGTGCCAGCAGCCGTGTCAGGTGAGTCAATGCCGCTTTGGCCGTGCCATAGGCGCTGAAGTGGCGCTGGGCATAGCGCGCTGCCACCGAGGTGATGTTGATCAGGTTGCCGCCGCCGGCTTCGCGCATCAGCGGCACGCACAGCTGGGACAACGCATAGGCGGCGCTGACGTTGAAGCTGAGCACCTGCTCGAAGGCCTCGGGGCTCATCGTCAGCGGGTCGTTCGGGCCGCCACCGCCGGCGTTGTTGACCAGGTGGGTGACGCGCCCCAGTTGTTCGCGGGCCTGGCTGACCAGGGCGATGCGTTGCTCGCTGTCGGTGACATCGCAGCTGATCGCCAGGGCGCGGCGCCCTCGGCTGCGCACGGCATCGGCGACGGCTTCGACATCGGCCAGTGACCGCGCGCTACAGACCACATCGGCGCCGGCATCGGCGTAGGCCAGGGCAATGGCACGGCCGATGCCGCGGCCGCTGCCGGTGACAATGGCGACACTGCCGGTGAGGTTGAAACGTTGCAGAATGCTCATGGCTGTCCTTTCAATCCAGGGGGCTATCGGGGTGCTGCCGGGGCTGCCTCAACGTGGCGCCCAGAGGTCCGGCAAGCCAGGGTCCGAGGTGGCGATCAGGCGCTTGAGCAACACCTTGAGTGCCTGGGCATCGCCGGCGCCCAGGCGTGCGGCGATGTCCTGCTCGACGGCCTTGGCCAGTGCCACTTCCTGCAGTGAGGCGGCGCGGCCATCGGCGGTCAGCACATAGCGCACCTGGTTGTCGTCGATTTCCCTGGCCACCAGGTTCTGCCGTTCGAGAAAGCGCATGCTCGACGCGCTGACCACGTGGCCGGTGTAGCCGACGAACGCGTTGATTTCATCAAGGCTCAGGTTGTCGCGGATGCACAGCGTCGAAAGGATGAAGAACGCGTGCTCGTCGAGCTGTTGGTTTTTCAACAGCCGGCGCAAGGCATACAGCATCTGGTAGTGCGAGCGGCCGAGCAGGTAGCCAAGCAGGTCTTCGGTGTAACTGCATTCAGGCGGCGGCGGGGTGGTGGCCAGGCGCAGTTCGCTGCGCGGCTTGCGCATCGCCAGGGCGTACTGGCCACTCTGGAAGGCCAGCGGCGCGCGGTCGCTGTGGTCGAAGGCCAGTACTTCACCGACAAAGATCACATGGTCGCCACCTTCGTATTGGAAGGCGGTGCGGCATTGAAAGCGCGCGGTGCAGTCCTGCAGCAAGGGCGCGGCGCTGATGCCGGTGTCCAGCTCGATTTCAGCGAACTTGTCTTCGCCCTGGCGCGCGAAGCGCCCGGACAGGCATTCCTGTTCGGTGGACAGCACGTGCACGTTCCAGTGGCGGCCACCGCTGAACACCGGCAGGCTTCTGGCATTCTTCGCCAGGCTCCAGAGCACCAGCGGCGGGTTGAGCGAAACCGAGTTGAAGCTGTTGGCGGTGATGCCAACCGGCGTGCCGTCTTCAGCCTGAGTGGTGATGATGGTCACCCCTGTGGTAAAGGTGCCGAGCGCGGCGCGAAACGCTTGGGGGTCGAAACAGGCAGGCGTTGCCATGATGGGCCTCATGGAGTGGTTGTGCGTGTTTGCAGTATTCCCAGCGTTGCGGGGCTTTACATCGTCTCAATGGACTAACGTTTGCGGCCTACTCGTCCACATGGACGAGGCGCCCGGCGCAGGTCTGGGGCTAGTTTGCGGTGAGGGCGTCGAGGTGGGCGGCCATGGTGGGTACAGCGCGCACATGCTGGCCTTTGAACAGTTGAGGAGGCACCAATGGGTTGTGCAATTTCATCCGTCGACGGTCTGTCGGCCCTGTTGTCAGAGCAAAAGGCTGCGTTTGCCGCAGCAGGGGCCGTTAGCGCGCAGGCGCGCCGGGCCCGTATCCAGCGCGTGATCGACATGCTGGTTGCGCACCACATGGCGTTGGCCGAGGCCATGGATGCCGATTTTGGCGGCCGCCCCCAAGGCTTTTCACTGATGAACGATGTGTTGGGTTCGCTGGGGTCGCTCAAGCATGCGCGCGATCACCTGGAGGGCTGGATGCAGGATCAGCCTCGGAAAGTCTTCACGCCGTACGACCAACTGGGCGCCGAGGCCTGGGTGATGCATCAGCCCAAGGGCACGGTGGGCATCCTGGGTACCTGGAATGCCCCGCTGTATACCTTGCTGAGCCCCTTGGCCTCGGCCCTGGCGGCGGGCAACCGGGCCATCCTCAAGCCTTCGGAGGTGGTACCGCATACCGCCGCGCTCATTGCCCAGCTGATAGGCGATTGGTTCGACCCGCTCGAAGTGGCCGTGGTCACCGGTGGCGAAGACCTGGCAAAGGCGTTTACCGCGCAGCCTTTCGACCATCTTGTGTTCACCGGCGGCACCGAGGTGGGCAAGTCGGTGATGCGCCACGCCGCCGACAACCTGGTGCCGGTAACCCTGGAGCTGGGCGGCAAGTCGCCGGTGATTGTCGGGCGCAGTGCCGATATGGCCACGGCGGCGTACCGCATTGCCGTGTCCAAGACCACCAACGGTGGCCAGGTGTGCATCAACCCGGACCTGGTCTACGTGCCGCGTGAGCAGCTTGAAGGGTTTCTCGACGCGTTTGCCAGTACCTACCGCGAGCTGATTCCTGAGGTCAGCGACAACCCGGATGTGGTCGCGGTGGTCAATGCCCGGCACCTGGCGCGGGTTGAAAACCTGGTTCAGCAGGCCCAGGGCGCCGGTGCCCGCGTGGTGAGCCTGCCTTACGCGCTAGCGGTCGATGCGGGCAACCGACGCCGTCCGCTGCAACTGGTGATCGACCCACCTGCCGACAGCCTGATCCTGCGGGAAGAGATCTTCGGCCCGGCAATGGTGGTACTGCCGTATGACGAGGTCGACCCCGTGCTGGCCCGGATCAACGCCGGGCCGCGGCCGCTGGCCCTGTACTACTTCGGCACTGACCCGCAAGAGCAGCAGCACGTGCTGTCGCACAGCCTGTCGGGCGGTGTCACCCTCAACGACGTCATGATGCATGCCGCCCTGCATGACGCCCCGTTCGGCGGTGTGGGCGCCTCTGGCATGGGCCATTACCACGGCCGTGAAGGTTTTCTCGAATTCAGCCACATGCGCACGGTGCTCAAGGCGCCCGAGCACGACCCACGCCGCGAATGGGGCTTGTTGCCGCCGTACAGCGAGCACTTTCTGGCAGCCATGGTGGCGCAGATCACCCCGGACTGAGCGCGGTTGTGCCCGCGGGTGCATCGACCATATGACAATCACAACAAAAAAGCGGAATTCAGTACATGGATAAGAACTCTTTGCCCCTCGGCGACAGTGCAGGCTTGGCAGCTGAGGGGGCCGTGCAGGTGTGGCCGCGGCGCCAGGTCCTCAAGGCCGGTGCCGTGGCCGTGGGGGTAGGGCTGCTGGGGCGTTTTGCCGATGCTCGGGCGGCGGGCCTGTCGGCCAGCGATTACCTTGGCCTGGACGCCTGGGACATGGTCAAGGGCCTGCAGGCCGGCCAGTTCAGCGCCGAAGACCTGCTGGCGGCGGCCATTGCGCGCTGCGAGCAGGTCAACCCGAAGCTCAACGCGGTCAATATGCGCCACGATGATTACGCCAAGGCGCTGCTTGCCGCCAGGCGCCAGGCGGGCACCCTGAGCCAGGGCTCGCTGGCAGGGGTGCCGATTCTGCTCAAGGACCTCAACACCTTCCTGCAGGGCACCCGCACCAGTAACGGCAGCCGCTTGTTCAAGGATGCGCCGCCGGCCAGTGTCACCAGCACCTTGATCAGCCGCTATGAAGCGGCCGGCGCGGTGCCGTTCGGCAAGACCACCAGCCCCGAGTTTGGCCTGACTACCACCACCGAGTCGCTGCTCTGGGGGCAAACGTGCAACCCATGGAACCTGGCAATGAGTGCCGGCGGCTCGTCCGGTGGCTCTAGCGTCGCAGTGGCCGCTGGCATTGTCCCGGTCGCCCATGCCACCGACGGCGGTGGCTCGATCCGTATTCCCGCGTCCTATTGCGGTGTGGTGGGGCTCAAGCCGACGCGTTACCGCACACCCAGCGGGCCGATGCGCCTGGAAGCCTCGTTCGGTGCCAGCGTCGCCAACGTGGTGTCGCGCAGCGTGCGGGATACGGCCTTGTTCCTCGACGCCGGGCAAGGGCATGAGCTTGGCAGCCCCTACTGGACGCAACCGCTGCAACGGCCCTACGTGCAAGAGCTTGGCCGCGACCCGGGCCGCTTGCGGGTGGCCCTGGTGCGCGAGTCCATGACCGGTGCGGCGCTGGACCCTGCGGTTGCCAAGGTGCTTGAGCAAACCGTCAAGCAATTGCTCGGCCTGGGCCATGAGATTGAAGAATTGCGTTTGCCCATTGCGCCCCAGCAGTTGTTCGGCGCGCATGGCGCGGCGATGGGCAATGCCTTGCTGGCCATGGTCAATGACCGGGAGAAAGCGCTCGGCCGTGCGTTGGGCCAGCAAGACCTCGAGCTGATCACCTTCGGCGTGTTGGCGCGCGCCAGCAAAGTCACGGGCGAGGGCGTGGTGCGCGCACGGCAATCGTTCGAAGATATCAGCATGGCCATGGAGCAACAGTTCGAGCGATTCGATGTGATCTTGTCGCCCGTCACCTCCAGCCTTACCCCGGCCCTGGGGGAGCTGTCGCTGAATCAGCCCTACGAAACCTATGCGCAAAAAGCCATGGGCAGTGCCGGCTTCACCGTGCTCGCCAACGTCAGTGGCCAACCGGCGATTTCACTGCCGCTGGGCATGAGCGACAGCGGCATGCCGGTGGGCATGATGTTCACCGCGCGACTCGGGGGCGAGGACGTGCTGCTGCGCCTGGCTTCGCAACTGGAACAGGACCGCCCCTGGGCTGCACGACGCGCCCCGGTGTAACCCGGACGGTGCCACGGAAGGCGCCACAGGCCTGTGCTCTAGTCCGCTTTGACGATGAATAATCGTTTGCTGCGTTCGATCATCAATCACCGCCCGCGCAACCGCGCAACGAGATTGGGAGAACGAACGGATGGACAGCATGCGAGTAAAAACGCCCGAAGAAGTCGAACTGCTGGAACGCGCCCGGCGTATGGTGCCCGCGCTGAAAAGCCGCACGGCGCAGGCGGACCGAGAGTTCCGGGTACCTGACGAGACGATGTTCGAGCTGCAGCAGGCCGGTTTGCTGCGGGCCTTGCAGCCGCGGGCATTCGGTGGCTACGAAGTGGACCTGCGCACCTTCTTCGAAATCCAGATGACCCTGGCCGAAGGCTGCATGTCCACGGCCTGGATCTACGGGGTGATCGGTGTGCACCCCTGGCAACTGGCGCGCTACCCGGTCGAGGCCCAGCGCGAGGTATGGGGCCAGGACCAAGCCACATTGATCTCGTCCACCTACATGCCTGTGGCCAAGGTCGAGCCGGTTGAAGGCGGTTACCGCATCAGCGGCCGCTGGGGGTTTTCCAGCGGCAGTGAACACTGCCAATGGCCAGGGCACCGTG
>NZ_JANIAG010000085.1:0-23223 GCF_028682155.1 Pseudomonas sp. 39004 | reverse complement strand
AAGTGGGCGAACGGCTGCAAGGTCACCACCACGACCAGGAAGATCAGGGTCAGGCCGATCAGCAGGATATCCAGGGCAATCTCGTTGGGCGTCTTCTGCCGCTTGGCCCCCTCGACCAAGGCGATCATGCGGTCCAGGGTCGATTCGCCCGGGTTGCTGGTGATGCGGATCAGCAGCCAGTCGGACACCAGCCGCGTGTTGCCGGTCACCGCCGAGCGGTCGCCGCCGGACTCGCGAATTACCGGGGCAGACTCGCCGGTGATGGCCGCCTCGTTGACGGCGGCGATGCCTTCGAGCACTTCGCCGTCGCCGGGGATCAGTTCACCGGCGACCACCTTGACCACGTCGTCCTTGCGCAACGCGGTGGCGGCGACCGTCTGGAATACACCCGCGCTGTCGCGACGCTGGGCGGTGAGCCCCTGGCTCCCCGCCTTGAGGCTGTCGGCGCGGGCCTTGCCTCGGCCTTCGGCCAGGGCTTCGGCGAAGTTGGCGAACAACACGGTGAACCACAGCCACAAGGCGATCTGCACCGCAACAGCCGTGCTCACGCCACTGCCAGGGGCAATGCACAGCACGGTGGTGAGCACCGCAGTCAGGGCAACCACCAGCATGACCGGTGAGCGCTTGAGCTGGCGCGGGTCCAACTTGACGAAGGCCTGGACCAGGGCCGGGCGCCAGAGCGCGGCGAAGCGGGTCTGGTCCTTGGCGTTGCGAGGGGCTTTTACATCAGCAATGGGCATGTTCATGGTCGGCTCCTCATAAGCCCAGGCTCAGGTGTTCGGCAATCGGCCCAAGGGCCAAGGTCGGCAGGAAGGTCAGGCCCCCCACCAGCAGGATGGTCACCAGCAGCAGGCCGGTGAACAGCGGTCCGTGGGTGGGGAAGCTGTTCAGCCCTTGGGGCGCACTCTTTTTCGCCGCCAGGCTGCCGGCCAGGGCCAGTATCGGCAGGATGTAACCGAAGCGGCCGATGAGCATGGCCAGGCCGATCATCAGGTTGTGGTACACCGTGTTGGCACCGAAACCGGCAAACGCCGAGCCGTTATTGGCGGTGCCGGAGGTGTAGGCGTACAGCAGTTGGCTGAAGCCATGGGCACCCGGGTTGCTCACCGCAGCCGCCGGGCCCGGCAGGCTGGCGGCGATGGCGCCCAGCACCAGCACGCCGACCGGCATCACCAGCAAGGTCGCCACCAGCAACTGCACTTCACGCGCCTGCAGCTTCTTGCCCAGGTACTCCGGCGTGCGGCCTATCATCAGGCCGGCCAGGAACACGGCGATCAGCACGAACAACAGCATGCCGTAGAGCCCCGCGCCCACACCGCCGAAGATCACCTCACCCACCATCATGTTGACCATCGCGACCATGCCGGTCAGCGGGTTGAGGCTGTCGTGCATGGCATTGACCGAGCCATTGGAGGCAGCGGTGGTGGTCACCGTCCACAACACCGAGCCGGTGGTGCCGAAGCGGCTTTCCTTGCCCTCCATGGGCGCGCTCTGTTGAACCTGTGGGCTTTCAAGTGCCGGGTTGGGCTGGTGTTCGGACCACAACGCGGTAGCCCCACCGATGAGGAACAGGCTCAGCATGCAGGCCAGAATCGCCCGGCTCTGGCGCAGGTCCTTCACGTAGTGGCCGAAGGTGAACACCAGCGCCACCGGGATGAGGATGATCGAGGCCACCTCGAACAGGTTGCTCCAGGCACTGGGGTTTTCGAACGGGTGCGCCGAGTTGACGCCGAAGAAGCCACCACCGTTGGTGCCCAGTTGTTTGATCGCAATCTGGCTGGCCGCCGGGCCAAGCGGAATGGTCTGCTCGCTGCCTTGCAAGGTCAGCGCATGAGCGTAGTCGGCAAAAGTCTGCGGCACGCCCTGCCAGACCAGCAGTAGCGCCAGCACCAGGCACAGCGGTAGCAGGCCGTAGAGGGTGGCACGGGTCATGTCGACCCAGAAATTGCCCAGGGTGGCGGTCGAACGACGGGCAATGCCGCGGCACAGGGCCACGAGTACCGCCAGGCCAGTGGCGGCGCTGACGAAGTTCTGCACAGTCAGGCCGAGCATCTGGCTCAGGTAGCTGACCGACGCCTCGCCGCTGTAGCCCTGCCAGTTGGTGTTGGTAACGAAGCTCACGGCGGTGTTGAACGCCAGCGACCACTCCTGGCCGGGAAGGTGCTGTGGGTTGAGCGGCAGGTACCCCTGCAGCAACAGCACGGCAAACAGCAGCAGGAACCCGACCAGGTTGAAGGCCAGCAAGGCCAGGGTGTATTGCTTCCAGTTCTGCTCCTGGTCGGCGTGAACGCCCGCCAACCGATAGCAGCCCTGCTCCACCGGGCCCAATACCGGTGACAGCCAGGTGCGCTGGCCTTCCATCACCTTGTAATAGAACCGCCCGAGCCAAGGTGCCGGCAGCAGCACGATGACGAAAAACGCCAGTAACAAGGCAAAGTCGTAACTGTGCATGGCCACTCCCTAACTGCGATCGGCGCGCAGCAGCGCCACCAGCAGGTAAATAGCCAATGCCACTGCCAGCAGCAGTGACAGCCCGTCGAGCATGTTCATGTGTGAAGCTCCCCGTGGTGCGGCTTGGGCCGCTTTGAGGGAATTGTCCGAGGGAGGGGCGTAAAGGGGCGAGATCGAGGGGTGAGGTAAGGCATAAAGAATGCGTAAAAACGCGAGGTGACGCGCGAAAAACACCAATCAAAACAATTCTCATTTGTGCTATTTTGCCGCCCTCGCTCGCACGCCCGCTAAGGTGGCCCCATGTCCGGTTCAGATCTCAAGGCACTCTACCTCGCCCATCGCGAGGAGATTCAGGAGTACCTGGACCGCCGCCTGCGTTGCAAGGAAACCGCCGCCGACCTGACCCAGGACGCATTCATCCGGCTTTCCGAGCAGATGGGCCGCAGCCGCATCGAGAACTTTCGCGCTTACCTGTTTTCCAGCGCACGCAACCTGTTCATCGACCACACCCGCCGTCAGCAACACCGCAAGAGCGAGCCGCTCGACTCGCAGGAAGCGCACGCGACGGCCCAGCCGAGCGCAACGCTGGAACAGGCCGCCATTGCCAATCAGCAACTGGCCGCGCTGAACACCGTGATCCAGAACATGCCTGCACCGTGCCGCGAGGTGTTCCTGATGGTGCGGGTCGAAGGCATGACCTATGCCGACATCGGTACACGGCTTGGCATCTCCCCCAAGACGGCGTACAGCCGTATGGTGAAGGCACTGGAATTGTTGAAACAGGGCATGTCCCAGTGAAGCCGGAGCCGATGGATCACACCGCTGCCAATGACATCAGCCACCAGGCCAACGCCTGGTTTGCGCTGTTCCACGGCGGTGCGCCCACACCTGAGCAACGGGCGGCATGGTCGGCGTGGATGGCCGCTGATGTTCGCCATGCCCAGGCCTATGCCGAACTTGAAAACCTGTGGGCCGCTTCGGCGCTGCTGCTGCAACCCCAACGCGCTGCCCCTGCGGCCCCGTCACGCCTGTCCAGGCGCCGCTTCGTCGGCCTGGGGCTGGCCGCCAGTGCTGCTGCAGTGACTGCAGGCGCCGGCACGTTGTGGCTGAACGGCATGGACTCACCGTTCGCCGACCTGCGCACCGCCGTGGGCGAACGCCGCATCGCGTACCTGCCCGACGGCTCGACGGTCGAAATGGCCGGCCACACGGCGATGAACCTGGACTTTTCAGCGACCCGCCGGGCAGTCGAGCTGCTTCACGGCCAAGCGTTTTTCAGGGTTAGGCCGAGCGCTGCGGGTGAGTTCAGTATCAACACCCAAGCTGGGCGACTGCACACCCGTGAAGGCGAGTTTTGCGTGTCGTGCGAAAACGACGCGGGGCTGGTGGCGGTTAGCCAAGGGCGTGTGCAAGTGCTGACGGCCGGGCAGCAGACAGAGCTGGAAGAAGGCCTTTCGCTCAGTTTCAGCGCCCGTGCGACGGGTGACATACAGCGTGCGGAGCTGGCGCAGATGCTAGCCTGGCGCAATGGCCGGCTGGTGTTCTTCAATGAGCCACTGCTGACCGTGGTCGATGCACTGCAGCGTTGGCGCAAGGGCCGGATTTTCATCATGGACAAGCAACTGGCCGCCCGACGCGTGAGCCTGATTCTCAACCTCGACCACCCCGACCAGATGCTCGATGTGCTGTCCCGGGCCCTTGCCGTACGCACCACGCGCTACACCGACCTGGTCACGCTGATCTACCCCGCCTGAAAAATTTCAAAGCGCCATCAGACATTCCGATGCCCCATGCGTCTTAACGGCACTGAGATTTATTCGCATATCCGTACTGCATGGGGCACGCCTGAATGGCCAACCGACACAAACTGCACACCACACTTCATCCACACTGGCAGCGCAAGGCACTGGGCGCAGCACTGGCCTGCACGTTGCTGGTCGGTAACCTCCAGGCGCAGGCCGCACCTGGGCAGGCCCCTGCGAGGTCGATGCAGCAACTGTCACTGAACATCCCGGCACAGCCGTTACGCCAGGCGTTGCTGGTGTTCAGCCAACAATCCGGGCAGAACGTGCTGCTCGACGGCAACGTCGATGCAACCCTGCGCAGCCCCGCCGTGGTAGGCCGTTTCTCGGCCGAAGAGGGCCTGGCCAGGTTGCTGCAAGGCAGTGGCTACAACTTCGCCCGCACCGACGCGGCGACGCTCTACCTGGTGCCCAGCGAGACGCAGAGCCAGGGCAACGAAGTGCTGCTGGCGCCCACCCAGGTCCATTATCAACTGGCCCAGGCTGATGAACAGCGCCCTGGCTATCAGGGCAAACCCGCCTCCAGCACCACGCGCCTGGGCCTGAGCAACCGGGAAACCCCACAGGCGGTGTCGACCGTTACCCGCGAGCAGATTGACGATTTCAAGCTCAACAGTGTGAAAGATGCACTGCGCAACGCCCCCACGGTCACTGTCGAACAGTTCGAGACCGACCGCACCGCCTTCACCTCGCGCGGTTTCACCATCGACAACTTCGAGTACGACGGCATGGGCATGCCCTTCTCATCCGGTGTGCTACTGGGTGACCAGGACTTGGCCGAATTCGAGCAGATCGATGTACTGCATGGCGCCAACGGCCTGATGAGCGGCGCAGGTAACCCGTCTGCCACGGTCAACTTCGTGCGCAAGCGCCCGACCGACAGCTTCCAGGCCAGGCTCAACACCAGTGTCGGGTCATGGGACAACCGCCGGGTGGACGTCGATGTCAGCGGCCCGCTGAGTGACAGCGGCAAGGTGCGCGGGCGCTTCATCTACGCCCATGACAAGGGCAATTCGTACCTTGATCGCTACAGCCACGAAATCAATGTAACAGCAGGCCTGCTGGCCTTCGACCTGTCAGACGCCGATACCCTGACCGTCGGTTTTTCCGAACAGAAGAGCGATTCCAACGGCAGCACCTGGGGTGCCCTGCCGATGGCCGACTACGCGGGCAACCCGATCCACTACAGCAGCCGCAGCGCCAGCATCGGCCAACCCTGGACCTACTGGAACATCCACACACAACGGGCGTTTGCCGAGCTGGCGCACGACTTTGGCGCGGGGTGGAAAGGCAAGGTCACCGTGACCGGGACCAATCAGCATCAGGACACCCAGATGCTCTATGCCATCCCCGCCACCGCCGACGATGTGTTTGCCTACATCAACCGCACCACCAGCACCGAGCATCAGCTCACCGGCGAAGCACAGTTGTCTGGGCCTTTCGCGCTGCTGGGTCGCCAGCATGAACTGACCTTGGGCGCCAACTATGGCCGCAGCCGCCACGATGAGCGCGGCTACTACCGCAACGCCTCCGGCAATGAGATCGTCAGCCTTGCCGACGCACTTGCCGGGGCAGTCGTAAAACCACCTTTGACGTACACCGATGAGCTCAATACCCAGCATTTCACCGACCGCCAGAAAAGCCTGTATGCCGGCGCGCGCTTCAGCCTGACCGACGACCTGCACTGGATCGCCGGTGCCCGTATGCTCAGCGCCGACGGTGAGGGCATGGGCTATGGTGCGGCGCACGACACCCGGGTGCACGGCAAGGTGACGCCCTATACCGGGCTGGTCTACGACTTGAATGATCAGTGGAGCCTTTATGCAAGCTGGGCCGAGATCTTCAAACCGCAGTACCTGCGCAGCTCGGCCGGGGGCGTGATCGAACCGCTGGAAGGCAAAAGCACTGAAGTGGGCGTGAAGGGCAGCCTGCTCGATCATCGGCTCACCGTCACTGCAGCAGTGTTCAAGACCGAGCAGCAAAACGTGGCGGTGACCACTGGCGAGATCATCAACGGCCAGTACGCTTACCGTGGCGAAGACAACAACAGCCGGGGTGTGGAGCTGGAAGCTTCCGGTGAGGCGATGCCAGGTGTGGAACTGGCCGCAGGCTACACCTACGTGCACATCGAGGATGACGACGGCGAGAAAACCCGTCGATACGTGCCAAGCCACACGCTGCGCGGCAGTGTCACCTACCGCCTGCCCGGCATGCCGCAAGCGCGCGTAGGTAGCCGGGTGCAGTGGCAAAGCGCGACCGAGGCCGATGGTAACAGCCGCGTTCGGCAAAGCGCCTACGCCCTGGTCGACCTGATGGGCAGCTACACGTTTGACGAAAACTGGAGCGCTTCGCTGAATCTGAACAACGTCTTCGACAGGAAATACCTGTTGTCGCTGTACCAGTCGGCGGGGTCCACCAACTTTGGCGCACCACGCAATCTGACGGCTTCGGTGACGTGGAAGTACTAGCAACTGCTGCAGGCGCGGCCCCTCGCAAGGCCGCGCCTACGGCGTCTGCTGCTCGGCGTTGCGGCTCCAGTCCAGCAGCAGGCTGTACCCTACCGCCAGCAAGGTCGGCCCGATGAACAGGCCAATGAAGCCAAAGGCGATCAACCCGCCGAACACCCCGAGCAGCACGATCACCAGCGGCAGATTGCCCCCTCGGCTGATCAGGTAGGGCTTGAGCACGTTGTCCACGCCGCTGATGACGAAGGTGCCCCAAATGCCCAGGAAGATCGCCATGCCGTAATCCCCCTTCCACACCAGCCAGGCCGTCGCCGGGATCCACGCGAGCGGCGGCCCCATCGGGATCAGGCTGAGCATGAAGGTCACCAGGCCAAGCACGATCGCCCCCGGCACGCCAGCAATCAGAAAGCCGATCAGCGCCAGCAGGGCCTGGGCCGCTGCGGTGCCGATCACACCGTTGACTACCCGCTGCACGGTGCCGGCAACCAGCTCCAGGTAATAATCGGCGCGGTCCCCCGTCAAGCGCTGCAGCAGGCGCAGCACGAACGCCGACAAACGCGGGCCGTCACGGTAGAAGAAGAACACGAAGACCAGGCTCAGGGTGAGCTCCAGCACGCCGCTGCCGATCTGTGCGCTACGTGCCAGCAACCAGTTGCCCACCTGGCCCAGGTAAGGCTTGATCGACGCGATCAGCGCCGCGCCCTGCTGGTCGAGCGACTGCCACCAGTTGACCATGCGCTCCCCCACCAAGGGGACGCTGCCGAGCCAGGCCGGTGCATCGGGCAGGCCATCGACCTGCACGTCACGGACAAACGCCGTGGCATCACGGATATGGTCGGCCAGGTTGAACCCCAGCCACACCAGCGGCAAGGCCACGATCAGGATCCAGGCCGTGGTCAGCAGGCTCGCCGCCAGGGTTTCGCGCCCACCCAGCACGCGCGTCAGCAAGCGCATCAGCGGCCAGCTGGCGAAGGCCAGAATGGCGCCCCACAGCAGCGCCGAAATAAACGGTGCCATGACCCACAGGGCAGCACCGAGCAGCGCCAGCAGCACGATCTGGACCAGCAGGCGGTCATTATTGGCCATGGTGACGCTCATTCAACGGATCAGTTCCAGGTGCAGGCCTTCGGTGGCTGCGGTACCGACTTCAAGGCGGCTGCTGCGCACGCCTGCATTGACCAAGGCCTCGCGCCAGGCCTCGGCGTTGGCGCCACTGAGGCTGGCCCGCAGGGTGCTGTCCAGGTTCAGGCTGCGCCCAAGCAGGGCCACCCAGGCCGGTTGCGGCGTACTCAGGTCAGGGTAGTCGAGTTTGCCGGTGTCGCGCATTTCGCGCAGCACCGTGCCGGCGGTCGGCAGCAACTCGCCAAGCGGGCTGGCGGCGACGAACTCCTCGACATGCAGGTAGGCGCGGCGGTTGCCACGGGTGACGCTGTACAGGGCGACCAGGGTGTCGGCCTGTTCGGCCGAGCGACGCAACAGAATGAACGCTTGCTGCTCGTCACCGCCGTTCAAACGGGCATTGGCGAATACATCGTTGGCCCACAGGCTGGCCTCGCCGCAATCACGGCCCTGGCACCAGAACAGCGGGTAGCCGCCGTCGTGTTGCAGCGCTTCTCGAGCACTGGTGAACGCTTCGCGGGCGCTGCGCTCGACCGGCAGTTCATAGGTGACCGAACTGACCTGGCCACGGCTTTCGACCTTGTCATCGACCCGCAGGCGGCCGCTGATCTTGCGCAAGGGCCCCATGGGGTAGACGCGCTCCTGCTCCACTGCAGGGCGTTGATCGACCACCTTGGCGTCCACGGGGACGGGCAGGTTGTCGGCCCACAGCAACGGGCTGGCGAGCATCAGGCAGGCGGCGAAGGTGGTGCGGAGGGTAACGGGCGCGCTCATCGGCAGCCCAGTCGGTGCTTGGCACCGAAGTTATGGTCCAGCGTGTCTGGCATTTGCATGGTTGTCTCCCTGTTCAACCCGCCAAGCCTCGGCACTTGTCCGGTGCAAGTCAAGCAAAGCCAAAGAAGCGATTGATACAGTCTGCGACAAGGGCCGCGCCCTGTTCATCGTTCAGGTGCAGATGATGACCACCGGGCAGCGTCACCTGCTCAAAGGGTAGCTGTTCCAGCAACTCGGTGTGGCGCGCCAGCATGCCATCGGCAGCCACCACCAGGCAGGCTGGGCAACTCACCCGCCTGACATAGGCCATGGCCTGGGCGTGGCTCAGGCGTGTAGGGGATGGCAAGGTCAGGCGGCTGTCACTGCGCCAGCTGTAACCACCCGGCACGGGCATCAGCCCACGCTGGGCCAACAGCTCGGCCGCTTCGCGACTGACCGCGACCATGCCCTTCATACGCGCCTGCACGCCCTCCTCCAGCGCCGGGTAAACGGACTTGCGCTTGCCGTCCAGGCGCAACTGCGCCTGCAATGCCATGCCCAGGCGTTCGCCTGCGTCCTGCTCGGCGCCGGTGGGTGGGATGACCCCGTCGATCAGCGCCAGGTGGCTGATGCGCTCCGGCAAGGCGCCCGCCAGTTGCACCGAAATGATCGCCCCCAGCGAATGGCCCAGCAGGGCAAACCGCTGCCACCCCAACTGCTCGGCAACCCGCAGCACATCGTGGGCATAGTCGGCCAGGGCATAACCCGCCCCGAGGGGCCGATGCTCCGAGTAACCATGCCCGGCCAGGTCCAGGGCGACGATGCGCAGGCCCTGCAGCCGCGGCGCCAGGCGGGCGAAGCTGTTGGCGTTGTCCAGCCAGCCGTGCAGGGCGATCACCGGCAGCCCGTCCTCGGGGCCGAACAGGTGAGCGGCCAGCTCGATATGGCCCAGGCTCAAGCGGATTTCCTGCATGTGCGCGCTCATGCCTGGCTCCAGCGGTCGAACAGGCCCTTGATCAAGCTGGCGGTGTCGGTCGGGCGCTCCAGCGGGAACATGTGCCCGCCCGGCACGCTGTGGTACTCACCCTGTGCCATGCCGCGCACCGCCAGCGCGTGATGACGGCGGATCACGTTGCTGCGCTCACCGCAGACCATCGCCAGTGGCACCTGCAATTGCCGGGCAGGCGCAGGGCTTGCGTGGGGGATGCTGCGATAGATACTGATCTCGGTAGCCGGGTCGAAACGCAGGCGCAAGCCACCCTGGGCAGGCTCCAGGCCGTGCTCCAGATAAGCTTCGAGGCAATCGGGGTCAAAATGCCGGAACAAGCGCTTGCTGGCGAAGTAGTCCCGTGCGCTGTCGCGATCGGCGAACGCCTCGCGGCGCCCCAAGGTACGGCCTGCCGGGGTGATACGGTCGATGAAGCCAAAACGCTTGGCCGTGCGCAGCAACCATTGATCGGCGCGGGTCAGCACTGGCGAGTCGAGCATGACCAGCCCGCGGTAGTACTCGGGGCAACGCAAGGCGGCATGCAGGTGCAGCACCCCGCCCAGCGAATGGCCCACCGCCCAAACCGGCGCGTCTTGTTGCGCCAGATGGTGCAGCAGCTCATCGACCAGGTTCTGCCAGTTTTCGTTCACCGGGAAGCGCGGGTCGTGGGCATGCTGGGCCAGGTGGCGGACCTGATAGTCTGGCGCCAGGGCGGCGAACAGCTTGCCATAGGTGGCAGACGGGAAACCATTGGCGTGGGCGAAGAAGATGTGCTGCGACATGGCGCCTGGTCCGGACGGGGATGATGGCCCATTGTCTGCATCGCGAGGCCGCTCGGCAATGTTTGGAAAGGTCATCGGCGAGGGCTATCAGGTCATCTGCTGCGATCCAGACTGACCAGTGAACGTTGCAGGCAGGCCTGCATGTAGGCCAACTGGCTCTCGAGCACTTCGCGGGCCAGACGCTGGTCCTGGTAGTCGAGCTGCAGCCTGCGCAATGCCAGGCAACTGGTCTGCAGCAAGTGGGAAACCCGCAGGCAGGCCTCTTGCAGGGCACGCAGGTCTTCCTCGCCCTGTTGCCTGGCGTTGGCTTCCAGCCCGTAATGGCCACGCACCTTGCCCATCAGATGATAGAGCTTGGCGTCGGCCGAGTCGCGCAGCAGGCTGTACTGGGCAAAGTCGAGCAACTCGCCTTCCTGCACCTTGTCCACGGTGGGCTGCAAGTCCACGGAGCGTAACAACGCCTGCATCTGCCCTTTCATCAATCGCTCCCTGCCATCCACCCGTCCGATGGAGCAACGCTAGCAAGCTGCCAAGTGAAGCGGCAACTGACAATAATGCCAGTTGCCAGGCATCAGGACGGCGCGTTAAGTGCGCGCAAGCTCATCAGCCCGGCCAGCGGCCAGTCCCCCTCCAGCTCCGCCAGGCTGGCGGTACTCATGGCCGCCGGTTGCTGCAGATGACCATGTTCAAGGGCACCGACCAGCGTCCCCACCAGCGGTTGGTGGCTGACCAGCAGCACGTGCTCCAGGCCCAGCCGTTCGATTTCGCCGATTACCTGCTGCACGTCGCTTTCCGGCGTCAACCAGGGCACGGTGCGCACAGGTTCGGCAAAACCCAAGGTGTCGTGCACCAGGGCAGCCGTCTGCTGGGCACGCACGTATGGGCTGGCGATGATTGCCTGCAACGGCTGCCCGAGCAGGCGCGCGGCACTGTGCAGCACCTGCTCGCGGCCATGGCTGGTCAGGCGCCGCTCGGCGTCGGTGTTGGCCCGCGGCTCCGCCTCACCGTGGCGCAGCACCCACAGTTTCACAGCTTGGGCTCTTCGTCACGCACCGGGTGCGGCGCCGGTGCCACGGCATGCGGTGCTTCGCCTTCTGGCGCACGGGGTGCTGGCCAGTCGGCGAACGGCCAAGGTTTCTGGTCGCTGTGGAAGCTGCCGAAGCGGCCGATCTGCGCCAGGTACTGGCTAAGGCTGTCACCGAAGTTCATCAGGCTGGCGCTGGGCGCGCCGTACACCAGGCGGTAGATCAACTGCACCAGCACCAGGCCGCCCAGCAGCAGTTCGGCCAATTGCCAGACCACCAGGAACACCAGCATCCACAGTACCCGCAGGATGATCGACTCGCGCTGGGCGCGTTCGGGTGTATCGTTCATGACTCGCTCCTTGCTTTATCAGGGCCGCGGACGGCTCAATTGAAACCGCTGATGGAAATGAAATCGACGTCGGTCTTCGGCTCGGCGCGCATCAGGTGCTCGATCACCTGGTTCAAGGTACGGCCCTCGAACAGGATGGCATGCAGGCCTGCCACCAGCGGCATGTATACCTGCACTTCCTGGGCCTTGGCCTTGAGCACCTTGAGGGTGTTCACCCCTTCGGCGACTTCGCCCAGCCGATTGACGGCCTGCTCCAGGCTCAAGCCTTGCCCCAGCGCGTGACCTACCTGGTAGTTGCGGCTCTTGGGCGATGAACAGGTGACGATCAGGTCACCGACCCCGGCCAGGCCAAGGAAGGTCATCGGGTTGGCCCCCTGGCTCACGGCAAAGCGGGTCATTTCGGCCAGGGCACGGGTGATCAGCATGCTCTTGGTGTTCTCGCCCATGCCCAGCGCCACGGCCATGCCGGCAATAATGGCGTAGACGTTCTTCAGCGCGCCACCCAGCTCGACGCCGAAGCGGTCGGCACTTGCGTAGACGCGGAAGGTGCGCCCATGCAGCACGGCCTGCACCCGTTGGCAGAGCGCTTCGTCTTCGCTCGCGACCACCGTGGCGGTGAGTGCATGCTCGGCGATCTCGCGGGCCAGGTTTGGCCCCGACAGCACGCCGATGCGGGCCTCGGGGGCGATTTCTTCGAGGATCTGGCTCATCAGCTTGAAGCTTTGCGCCTCGATGCCCTTGGTCAGGCTGACCAGGCCCTTGCCACGCAACAACGCAGCATGCGGCGCCAGCACGCTGCGCAAGGCGCTGGACGGCAAGGCGACGAAGACCAGGTCGCAGGCCTGCAAGGTAGCCAGCAGGTCATTGACCGGCTCGACCCCATCGTGCACGCGGATGCCTTTGAGGTAGCGTGGATTCTCGCGGTTCACGCGCATGGCCTCGGCCTGCTCCGGGTCGCGCATCCACTGGCGCACCGGTACACCGTTTTCCGCCAGCAGGTTCGCCACGGCGGTGCCGAAGCTGCCGCCGCCCAGAACTGCAACAGGTTGCTGTTCAGTCATATCCAATCCGTTAAAGCCAAAAGTTAAGTGGCGACCAGGGCATTATACGGCTCGCCTGCCATGCGCCAAGGCTAGCAACGCAGATTGCACAGACAGGGCAATCAGATCCCAGCCAGATCACTGGCAAAAGCCCCACGGTCGGTTAACATGCCTGTTTCATCTCTGAAACAAGGTCGTACCGTGTTGCCTGGCACGCCCCCCTACCCGCGTCTTCTACTATTGACCGCCTTGCTCGGCGGCCCGGCCATGGCCGACGATCTGTTCATCGACAACGCCGACCTGCCGCAGGTTCTGACCGCCACCCGGCTCAAACAATCCCCGGCGGCGGTGCCCGGCAGCATGACCGTGCTCGACAGCGAGCTGATCCGCGCCAGCGGTGCCCGCGACATCCCCGAACTGCTGCGCCTGGTGCCCGGCATGATGATCGGCTACGGCGCCGGCAACCAGCCAACCGTCAACTACCATGGCAGCAACGTCAATGACGCCCGGCGCATGCAGGTGTTGATCGACGGACGCTCGGTGTACCGCGCAGGCCTGGCGACGGTGGACTGGAGCGACATCCCGCTGGCCATGGAGGACATCGACCGCATCGAGGTATTCCGTGGCCCCAACACGGTCAGCTATGGCGCCAACGCGCTGATGGCCGTGGTCAATATCCTCACCCGCAACCCCGCCGACAGCCATGGCACGCGCCTCAAGGTCACCCGTGGCCAGGACGGCATCAACGATTTCTACGCCAGCCACGGCTTCGGCTGGGACGGCGGCGACATGCGCCTGTCGGTGTCGGGCCAGCAGGACGATGGTTTCGACAAGGACCAGTACGGCCAGGACTACCGCGACAGCCGCCGCCTCACCCGCTTCAACCTCAGTGCCAGCCACAGCCTGGCCCCCGACCAGACCCTGGAATGGCAACTGGCGGCCAAGGAAGGCAGCAACCAGCGGCCTTACACCTACCAGCCGGTGTTCCCCTATGTGACCCAGCGGGGCGACAACGCCGACGTCAATGCCAAGGACTACGTAGGTTCGGTACGCTGGAACATCGACTTCAACCCCGATCACAGCCTGTACGTGCAGGGCTCGGCCCAGCACTTCGACCGCCAGCAGGTCTGGCGTGCCTGCGACGCGGCCCTGTCGTTCAGCCCGGAGCTGACCCGGCTGTGGCAGCTCAACCCGAACTTTGCCGAGCTGGTGGCGCGCGGCGCCAACAACCCCCCGCGCAGCAGCAACCCCGAAGAACAGGCCCTGGTCGAAGCCATCCAGGCCCAGTGGAACAGCGAGGGCGGGCGCAATGTGGTCTGCGGCGATGTCGACCAGAGCACCCGCGAAACCCGCTACGACCTGGAAATCCAGGACACCCTGAGCCTGACCGACAGCCTGCGCCTGCTCAGCGGCATGAACTACCGCTATGACCGCGCCGACTCGCAGACCTATTTCAACGGCAGCCTGGACGACCAGACCTGGCGCCTGTTCGGCCAGTTGGAATGGCGCGCCGATGAGCACTGGATCATCCAGGGCGGCGCGATGTTCGAGGACTCGCGCCTGTCCGGCAGCTCGCTGACCCCACGCGTGGCGGTCAACTACCTGATCACCCCACGCCATGGCCTGCGTGCGGTGTATTCCGAGGCGGTGCGCTCACCCGACATGTTCGAGAACAACGTCAACTGGAGCTACACGGTCAAAAACCTCAGCCCCAATGCGTTTGGCCAGCAACACGGTGAGTATTTCGTCAAGACGCGCGGCCCGGGCGACCTCGACCAGGAGCGCATGCGCTCGCGCGAGCTGGGCTACAACGGCTACTTCAGCGACCTCGACCTGAGCATGGATGTGAAGGTGTTCTACGACGAAATCACCGGCATGATCAGCGAGCCGCTGAAGAACAACCAGTACATCGCCAGCAACGCCAACAAGGCCCGCTTCACCGGCAGCGAGGCGCAACTGGACTGGCGCCCCACCCTGCGCGACCGCCTGCGCGTGACCTACGCTTACGTCGATGCCTGGGCCAGCAACCCCGACGACCGACGCCTCAGCGCCCGCAACAGCGGCTCGGCGGGCTGGATGCGCGAATGGGGCGCTGGTTGGTCGAGCGCGCTTTTCTACTACGGTGACGATGCCCTCAACCAGTACCGCTACGAGCGTTTGGACCTGCGCGTGGCCAAGCGTTTCCGGGTACAGGGCAGCAACCTGGAACTGGCAGCGCTGTGGCAGCAACGCCTGGACGATGAGCCGACTACCGCACTGCAAAACCGTTACGACAGCCGCCATCGCCTGAGCGTCAGTGCGGAGCTGGAATTCTGATGGCCCGCCTGCTGCGCCTGCTGCTGCTTTGCCTATGGCCCCTGGGGCCGCTGTGGGCCAGTGATATTCTGCTGGTCGGTGGCGAAGACCAGCCCGGCATTCGCAGCTTCGTCGCGGCAGTCGAAAGCCATCGCCCGCAGGATCGAGTGCGCTTCCAGACCACGGCCGATTTGCCGCGCCCAGGTCGGCTAAAGGCCGATCAGCGTCTGGTGCTGCTCGACCGTGCCGCACTGGAGTGGCGCCTGAGTGAAAGCGCCGGGCCGCCGGCACTGGCCATGCGGGTAAGCCGGGTACAGGCTGAACAGCGCCTGGGAAAGTCACGCCCCGCCTTCCTTACCCTGCTGTGGAGCGACCCGCCGCTGGCCCGCCAACTGCGCCTGGCGCGCTACCTGCTGCCACAAGCACAACGCATCGGCGTGCTTTACGGTAAGCACAGTGCCTTTCTGCTCGATGAGCTTCGCCATGCCGCCCGCCCCCTGGGCCTGGAGATCATTGCCCAGGACTGGCCCGACCCGCGTGACAGCCGGCCCCTGCAATACCTGCTGGGCAACAGCGACGTGCTGCTAGGCCTGGACGACTCCGCCCTGTACAACCCCAAGACCGCAAAAAACCTGCTGCTCAGCAGCTATGGGCGGCAAATGGCGTTGATCGGCCCGAACGCAGGCTTTGTTCGCGCAGGCGCCCTGGCCAGCACCTACAGCGACCAGGACGACTGGTTGGCGGTGCTCGACCACTTGCTCGACCAGCCGCCGGCACGCTGGCCGCGCAGCCTTTACCCCGCGCGCTACGGCGTCAGTGGCAACCAGCAAGTGGCACGCGCCCTGGGCCTTGAACCCATCGATCCGAACGCCGCCGCCAAGGCCCTGGCCGAAGGAGAATCCACCCCATGAGCAGACGCCTGAGCTGGGACATCCACACCCGCACCCAAATCATCAGCCTCGGCCCCGCCCTGCTGCTGACCTTGCTGCTGATCAGTTTCTTCACCTTCGTGCGGATCCAGGACTTGCGCCAGGAGCTCAACCACACCGGCCAGCTGATCGCCAACCAGTTGGCGCCGGCCTCCGAATACGGGGTGATCTCGGGCAACAACGAAGTGCTCGAAGGGCTGATGCGCGCCACCTTGAGCATTCCACACGTACGCTTTCTGGAGGTACAGGACAGCCGTAACCACATCCTGGTCTACGTCGAGCAGTCTGACGAAAGCGCCAATCGGGCGCAGCGGGTGGAAGTGTTCCAGGCCCCGATCCGCCTCCAGCAGATCCGCCTGGACACCGACTTCCTGCAGCCGGGAAAGGTTTCTTCCCCGGCCATCGGTGACGACTACCTGGGGCGGGTGATCGTGGGCATGTCCGACGATGCCTTCAGCCAGCGCCAGCAGGAAATCGTCATCAAGGCGGGCATCCTGGCCCTGTTCGCCCTGCTGTTCACCTTCCTGCTGGCGCGGCGGCTGGCCGTCAGCCTGGCCAAGCCCATCAGCGACATGGGCCATGCGGTCAAGGCTATTCAGCAAGGCGAATACAACACCCCGCTGCCGGTGGTCGATGACAGCGAGCTGGGCCATCTGGCGCGCCACATCAACAACCTGGCCAGCGCCCTTGAGCAAGCCAGTGACGAGCAAAAGCAGGCCATCGCCCAGTTGACCCAGGCGCGTGAAGAGGCCGAACAGGCCAACCGCGCCAAGTCGGACTTCCTGGCGATGATGAGCCATGAGCTGCGCACCCCCATGAATGGCGTGCTGGGCATGCTGCAACTGCTCGAAACCACCCCACTGACCAGCGAACAGGCCGACTACACCGCAGTTGCCACCGAGTCCACCGGGCATTTGCTCAAGGTCATCAACGACATTCTCGACTTCTCGCGCATCGAGCGCACGGCGCTGGAGCTGGAGCGCATCGACTTCAACCTCGGCGACCTGATCGCCAGCAGCGTCCAATCGTTCCAGCACAGCGCCCAGCAACGCGGCCTCGGTCTGCACCTGCACATGCCCGAAGGCATCGAACACTTGAGGGTGAACGGCGACCCGACGCGGATCCGGCAGATTTTGCTGAACCTGGTCGGCAATGCCCTGAAGTTTACCGAGCAGGGCCAGGTGCAGGTCGAGGCGCGTTGCCAGGTACTGGACCGACAACTGCTCTGGTTCACCTGCAGCGTGCGCGACACCGGCATCGGCATCGACAGCGACCGCCTGGAAATGATGTTCGTCGCCTTCCAGCAGGCCGACAGTTCGATTTCCCGGCGCTATGGCGGCACCGGCCTGGGCCTGTCGATCGCACGTACCCTGGCCGAACGCATGGGCGGCAAGCTGCGCGGTGAAAGCCGCGAGGGCCTGGGCTCGACCTTCACCCTGGAAATGCCCTTGGCCCTGGCCGCAGCTGCCCCGGTGCAACTGCCCGCAGCGGTGCGCGAGCAGCGGCCGCTGGCCGGTAGCGAGCGGGTGCTGCTGGTAGAGGACAACCTGGTCAATCAGAATGTCATAGAAGCCATGTTGCGCAGCCTGGGGCTTGAAGTCAGCGTGGCGGCAGACGGCCTCCAGGCAGTCGAGCAGGTCAGCCAGCAACGCTTCGACGCCATTTTGATGGACTGCCGCCTGCCGAACCTGGATGGCTATGAAGCCACCCAGCGCATCCGCCTGCTGCCCAACGGCATGCACCTGCCGATCATCGCCTTGACCGCCAACGCCCTGGAGGGTGATCGTGAGCGCTGCATGGCCGCCGGCATGGACGATTACCTGAGCAAACCCTTGCGCCGTACCGAACTGCAACGCGTGCTGCAACGCTGGTTACCCGGTCAGACAACCGCGACTGGCGATAAATGCTAAAGTGCGGCAGTCTTAAGGACTGGACAGGACCTTCTTCGGGCCTGAAAATAGACGTTTCAGTGCACACCTGTACTTCTTTCGTCTGGTGCACTGTGACTTTCACCACAACGCAATAGTCTACCTGTAGGCTGCCGCCCCGGAGTCATCGCTTTTCGGGCCGGCCGGGAAGATTCATCCCCTGCCGCAGGGGGTTATTGAGGAGCTCGCATGACCAAACAACACGCCTTTACTCGGGAAGACCTGCTGCGCTGCAGTCGCGGTGAGCTGTTCGGCCCAGGTAATGCGCAACTGCCCGCGCCGAACATGCTGATGGTCGATCGCATCACCCATATCAGCGAAGAAGGCGGCAAGTACGGCAAAGGTGAATTGGTCGCCGAGCTGGATATCAATCCGGACCTGTGGTTCTTCGCTTGCCACTTCGAAGGCGATCCGGTCATGCCGGGCTGCCTGGGCCTGGACGCCATGTGGCAGCTGGTCGGCTTCTTCCTCGGCTGGCAAGGCTTGCCGGGCCGCGGCCGCGCGCTGGGTTCGGGCGAAGTGAAATTCTTCGGCCAGGTATTGCCTACCGCCAAGAAAGTCACCTACAACATTCAAATCAAGCGCGTCCTGAAGGGCAAGCTGAACATGGCCATCGCCGATGGCTCGGTCAGCGTCGACGGCCGCGAGATCTACACCGCCGAAGGCCTGCGGGTCGGCGTGTTCACCTCCACTGACAATTTCTAAGGGTTATTCGCATGCGCCGCGTCGTTATCACTGGTCTGGGCATCGTATCGTGCCTGGGCAATGACAAAGAGACCGTCACCGAAAACCTGCGTAACAGCCGTCCGGGTATCCGTTTCAACCCGGAATACAAGGAAATGGGGCTGCGCAGCCAGGTTTCCGGGTCCATCGACCTCAACCTCGAAGAACTGATCGACCGCAAGGTCTATCGCTTTGTCGGCCACGCTGCGGCCTACGCCTACCTGGCGATGCAGGACGCAATCAAGGACGCCGGCCTGACCGAAGAGCAGGTTTCCAACCCGCGCACCGGCCTGGTTGCCGGTTCCGGCGGCGCCTCGACCTTGAACCAGATGGAAGCGCTGGACACCCTGCGCGAGAAAGGCGTCAAGCGCGTCGGCCCGTACCGCGTCACCCGCACCATGGGCAGCACCGTTTCGGCGTGCCTGGCCACCCCGTTCAAGATCAAGGGCCTGAACTACTCGATCTCGTCGGCCTGCGCCACCTCGGCACACTGCATCGGCACCGCGCTGGAGCAGATCCAGTGGGGCAAGCAAGACATCGTCTTCGCCGGTGGCGGTGAAGAAGAGCACTGGAGCCAATCGTTCCTGTTCGATGCCATGGGCGCCCTGTCGACCAAGCGCAACGAAACCCCGGAACTGGCCTCGCGCGCCTACGACAACGACCGTGATGGCTTCGTCATCGCCGGCGGTGGCGGCATGGTGGTGGTCGAGGAACTGGAGCACGCACTGGCCCGTGGCGCCAAGATCTACGCCGAAATCGTCGGCTACGGCGCGACCTCCGATGGCTACGACATGGTCGCACCAAGCGGCGAAGGCGCCATCCGCTGCATGCAGCAAGCGCTGGCCACCGTCGACACCCCGATCGACTACCTGAACACCCACGGCACCTCGACCCCGGTCGGTGACGTTGCCGAGATGAAGGGTGTTCGCGCAGTGTTCGGCGACAAGGCACCGAAGATCAGCTCGACCAAGAGCCTGTCGGGCCACTCGCTGGGCGCCGCAGGTGTGCACGAGGCGATCTACTGCCTGCTGATGATGGAAAACAACTTCATCGCCGGCTCCGCCAACATCGACGAGCTGGACCCGGAAGTCGCTGACCTGCCGATCCTGCGCAAGACCGAAGAAAACGCCAAGATCGATACGGTCATGAGCAACAGCTTCGGCTTCGGCGGCACCAACGCCACCCTGGTGCTCAAGCGCTGGGCTGGCAAGTAAGGCCGTGACGCAGTAATGAAAACGCCCCGACTGGTTCGGGGCGTTTTCTTTTGTGTTGCCGGTACCGGCTGCTAGCGCGCCTTGGGCAACACCGCGAGGAAGTTATCCCGCGCCACCTTGTTGGCCACCGCTTCGGGCAAGGCATCGAGGAACGGCTTGAAGCCGTGCATCTCCTCCCCCAGGCTGCCAAACCGCCCCACCACATCCGACCCCAGCATGAAGCGCTCCGGGTAGCGCTTGACCAGCTCGACCCAGGCCTTGCGCGGCACGCCCTTGTCGTCCAGCAAATAGGGCTTGAGCACACTCCACGACAAGTCGACATACAGGTTCGGGTAGTCCTCCAGCAAACGCGTCAGCACCGGCAACAGAAAGTCCATCTGCGTCTGATGCCGATGGATCTCCATGCTCGTGCCCGCATGCGCCCAGATAAACCGGGTATGCGGATGATTACGCAGCGGCTCTTCGATTTCGGCCAGGTACAGGGGGTTGCGCTCACGCTTGGAGGTGATATTGGAGTGCAGCAGCACTGGCAGGTCGCGCTCTGCCGCCAGGTGATAGATACGCGTCATGGCTTCGTTGTTGGCACGCGGCGTATCGCCGCTGGTCAGGGCCGTGAGGTCATCATGACGGGTGAACACCTCGCCGATGCCTTGCCAGAGCCCGGGGTACAGCTCGAGCATGCGCTCGATGTGGCTGACAGCGTTCTTGTCTACCGGGTTGAAGCCCGTCAGAAACGGATGAAAGCGCCGCCGCTGCGCCTCTGGCAGCTTCTCAAGGGCTGCGGCGACGTAGGTATCGGTCGCGCTGTACCAATAGGCATCGGCGTCATCACCTGCGTAATAACGCGGGCGCTTGGGTTCGTCCTCGTGCCATTTCTTGGCCACCGGGATGCCGGAGATCATCGACTGCTCGATGCCCGCCTCATCCATGGCCTTGATCAAGGCCGGCATACCCTCTGTCTCCTGGAAAAAGTCCACGTAGTGCAGGTGGGCGTCACTGTAGCGGTAGTCGCGCGCCTGTGCCGGCAGGCACAAGCAGCCGGACAACAACGCACAAGCCAGCGCTCTGGCGATCATGGGCAGCTTCCTTCTCCAAGTACGAACAGGGTAGACCGACTGGCCCGCGCCGCAGTTCAGCAAACCCCGGCAAACCGCTATGCTTGGAGCACTTGCAACCTGCCCGGAGCCCACCATGAGCAGCCCCCTGGTCATCCGCCCACGTGCCGAGTCGGTCGAGGGCCAGCCGATCCTGCGCCCGCTGCCATCGGCGCAGTGCCGCAGCGTCGGCCCGTTCGTGTTCTTCGACCATATGCTCGAAACGGACTACGCCCCAGGCCGTGGCATGGACATCCGTCAGCACCCGCATATCGGCCTGTCAACGCTGACCTACCTGTTCGAAGGCGAGATCCTGCACAAGGACAGCCTAGGGTCCGCGCAGCATGTGCGGCCAGGCGATGTCAGCTGGATGACCGCTGGCAGTGGTGTGGCGCATGTCGAGCGCACACCGGCCGATGCGCTTGCCCGTGGCTCGCGCCTGCACGGCCTGCAGGTCTGGCTGGCATCGCCGCGCGCGCTTGAGGAGGGCACACCAAGCTACAGCCATCACCCGGCGGAAAGCCTGCCGGTCAGTGATAGCCTGGGGGTACGCATCTGCATGATTGCCGGCCACGGGTTCTGCCTTGAGTCGCCGGTACCGGTGCTCTCCCCTACCCTCTACGCCCATGTACACATGCAGCCGGCAACCACGCTGCAGGTAGCGGATGAACATGCGCAGCGGGCGCTGTATCTGCTTGACGGCGAGCTGGTACTGAACGATGAGGCTGTCGAGCCGTGCAGCCTGGTGGTGCTGCCGGAGGGCGAAGCGGTTACCTTGTACGCAGAGGGTGAATGCCAGCTGGTATTGATCGGCGGCGAGCCGCTGGATGGGCCGCGACGGATGAACTGGAACTTCGTGGCGAGTGATCCGGCCTTGATCGAGCGGGCCAGGGCGAGGTGGGCTACGGGGGATTGGCCGACGGTGCCGGGGGAGACTTCACGAATCGAGTTACCGCGGTGATGAGGGCCGCTGTGCGGCCCCCATGCACTGTCAGCGCTGAAACACTTCGCCAAGCAGGTTGTGCATCGAGCGGAACGCGCGCTCCGCGGTACGACGGTCGTACTGCATCTTGCCCGGCACGTTCGCATTCGGGTCGGTAAACGAATGCACCGCCCCGCCATAGCTGAGCAACTGCCAATCGACCTTGGCCGCATTCATCTCGTCTTCGAAGGCTGGCAATTGCTCCTTCGGCACCAGCGGGTCGGACGCACCGTGCAGCACCAGCACCGAGCCCTTGATGTGCTTGGCATCTGCCGGGTTCGGCGTATCCAGGGTACCGTGGAAGGAGACCGCAGCCCTCAGGTCGGCACCCGCACGCGCCAGTTCCAGCGCACAGCAGCCACCGAAACAGAAACCGAAGGTGGCCACCTTGCCAGGCTCCAACAACGCCTTGGACTGCGCCAGCAGCTGCGAGAGCGCTTCCTGCATGCGCTTGCGCAGCTCTGCGCGGTCGTTCTTCAATGGCATCATCGCCGCCCCGGCCTCATCGGCATTGGACGGCCGCACCGACTGCCCATAGAGGTCGGCAATCAGCACCACATAGCCCTTCTCGGCCACTTCCCTGGCAATGCGCTCGGCACCTTCGCCAATACCCATCCAGTTCGGCGCCATCACCAGCCCCGGCCGCCCCAACGCACCAGGCTCGTAGACCAGGCGGCTTTCATAGGCCTTGCCAGACAGGTGATAGACCAATGATTCGACGATTACCTTGCTCATCAAGCACTCCTTAGCATTCACCATGAAAAAGCCCGCCGAAGCGGGCTTATCGATGCATCAACTCAAGCAGACAGCTCGACCAACAGCTTGTTCAGGCGACGAACGTAGGCCGCCGGGTCCTTGAGGCTGTCACCGGCCGCCAGGGCCGCCTGATCGAAGAGGATGTGCGACAGCTCGGCGAAGCGGTCTTCGCTCTGCTCGTGGTCCAGCTTCTCGATCAACGGGTGGCTCGGGTTGAATTCGAAGATCGGCTTGGAATCCGGCACCTTCTGCCCGCTGGCTTCGAGGATCTGGCGCATCTGCAGGCCCAGGTCCTGTTCGCCGATGGCGAGAATCGCCGGCGAGTCGGTCAAGCGGTGGGAAACACGCACCTCGGCAACGCTGTCACCCAGCGCGCCTTTCAGGCGCTCGACCAGGCCTTCTTTGTCTTTGGCGACTTCTTCCTGGGCTTTCTTGTCTTCCTCGGAATCCAGCTTGCCCAGGTCCAGGTCGCCACGGGCGACGTCGACGAAGCTCTTGCCGTCGAACTCGTTGAGAGATCGGAAGAGC
>NZ_JANIAG010000084.1:0-23293 GCF_028682155.1 Pseudomonas sp. 39004 | reverse complement strand
ATTGCCCAAACCTATGCTGCGTCAGTCAGTAGAGGAAGCCATCATGACCACCGCCACGCCCATCGAGCCGTCCCTGGAAGTGCAACGCCAGGAGCTGGCCGAGCTGATCCGCCGCCATGCCGGCGAGCCCCAAGGCACGGTGTCGGCCATCGACGACCTGTATCTAGTGCGCTACACGGAAAACATCCGCGCCATGCCTACCTTGGCGTTGCCGGCGTTGTGCATCCTGGCACAGGGCAGCAAAAGCCTGTTCCTCGGTGACGAGCAGTACGCCTATGACCCGCTGCACTACATGGTGGTGTCGGTGACCTTGCCGATCAGCGCGGCCAAACTCGATGCCAGCCCCGAAAACCCCAGCCTGGGCTTGCGACTGGACCTGGACCCGGCCGAAATCAGCCAACTGATCGCCGAAAGTGGGCCGATGTTGGTGCCCAACCTGCCGTCCGGCCGTGGGCTGTATGTGGAGAGGACCGACGCACAGCTGCTCGACGCGCTGCTGCGGCTGATCCGCCTGCTGGATTCGCCACGGGACATTGCCATGCTGGCGCCGCTGTTCCGCCGAGAAATTCTCTACCGCCTGCTGCGTGGCCCGCAGGGCTATCGGCTGTATGAGATCGCCTTGGCCAACAGCCAGACCCACCGAGTCTGCCAGGCCATTACCTGGCTCAACCAGAACTTTCAGCAGCCGCTGCGCATCGAGGACCTGGCCCGGGAGGTCAACCTCAGCACCTCGACCTTGCACCATCGGTTCAAGGCCGTGACGTCCATGAGCCCGCTGCAGTACCAGAAGCAATTGCGCCTGCAAGAGGCACGGCGGTTGATGCTCAATGACGGGCTTGAAGCCGCAGTGGCGGGCTATCGGGTAGGGTATGAAAGCCCGTCGCAGTTCAGCCGCGAATACAGCAGGCTTTACGGCGCGCCGCCGATTCGCGATGTAGCGCGGTTGCGGGCCCCGGCCGGGTAAGTTGTGCACGGCCTGTACCGGCGAAGGGTCGGTACAGGCCGGCAGCTTTTTACGCGACCACCGCCGCCTGCCACTGATTCTGGTCAACCTGGATCAAGGTCGGCCCCTTGCGCTCCACCGCACGCCCCAACGCCGCCTGCAACTGCGCGACATCAACCACATGCTCCGCTTCGGCACCCAAGGCCCGGGCCACGCCGATGAAGTCCGGGGTATGGATATCCACGCCGACCGGCTCGATGGCGCGATTGACCATGTACTTCTTGATTTCCTCGTACCCTTGGTTGTTCCACAACAGCACGATCAGTGGTACCTGGGCCTCCACCGCACTGGCCAGCTCCGGCAGGGTGAACTGCAAGCCACCATCGCCGATCAGGCAAACCGACGGCGCACGCTCGGCGATTTGCGCGGCGCTGCCCAGCCAGGCGCCCATCGCCGCTGGCAATGCATAGCCCAGGGTGCCGTAACCGGTCGAGGCATTGAACCAACGGCGCGGCTGGTCCATGTCCAGCGTGAGGTTGCCGGAGTACACCGGCTGGGTCGAATCGCCGACCAGAATGGCGTTGGGCAGGCGCTCGAGGATACTGTTCAGCAGGCGCGTCTGGCTCAGAGTCGGCTGGTCCCAGCCGCTCGCCAGGGCCTGGCGCAGCTGCTGCACGCGCGGCTGCCCCCAGCCACCGTCACGCGCCGGCAGCGGCTGCCCCTGCAAGGCCGCGCACAGCGCCTCGGCGGCCAATTCGGCATCGGCGACCAACGCCAGCTCGGGCAAGTAGTTGCGCACTGTCTGGTCCGGGTCGATGTCGATCCGCAGCAGACTGCCCGGGATCTCGAAGCCGCCCTTGAAGGTCACGTCATAGTCGGTTTCGGCAAGTTCGGTACCGATGGCCAGCACCACGTCCGCCTCGGCCACCAGCGCCCGCGTGGCCGGCAGCGACTGGGTGGAGCCGATTTGCAACGGGTGATCAGATGCCAGCAACCCCTTGGCATTGATGGTCAATGCTACCGGTGCCTGCAGCAGCTCCGCCAGGCGGGCCAAGGGGGCGCCAGCGCTCAACGCACCACCACCCGCCAGAATCAGCGGGCGCTTGGCCTTGGCCAGGCGCTCGGCCATCAACGCTACGGCCTGGGGGGCTGCACCTGCGCGGCTGCTGCGCACCGGACGGCCTGGCAGCAAGTGATCGGCTGGCTCGACCAGCACGTCCAGTGGGATCTCGATATGCACAGGGCGCGGGCGGGCGCCCTCGAACACGGCAAAGGCGCGGGCCAGTACCTGTGGCAGGTCGTTGGCGCTCATCAGGGTCTGCGAGAAGGCTGCCACGCCCGACACCAATGCAGCCTGGTTCGGCAACTCGTGCAGCTTGCCGCGGCCGCCGCCCAGTTGATCGCGCGATTGCACGCTGGAAATCACCAGCATCGGGATCGAATCGGCATAGGCCTGGCCCATGGCGGTGGTGATGTTGGTCATCCCAGGGCCGGTGATGATGAAGCACACCCCTGGTTTGCCCCGGGTCCGGGCATATCCGTCGGCCATGAACCCGGCGCCTTGCTCGTGGCGCGGGGTGATGTGACGAATGGAAGAAGACGCCAGGCCGCGATAGAGCTCGACGGTATGCACGCCTGGAATGCCGAAGACATGGTCCACACCATAGCCTTCAAGGAGTTTGACCAGTACTTCGCCGCAGGTTGCCATGTGTTTTTACCTTGAGTCTTGTTGGAATCTGCCCGTATTGGACCCAAGCCAACGCTATCGCCACAATGCAAAAAAACACATACTAGCCATGTCCCCACGTCATGGCTTAATGCAATGAAACGGCTCCCGCCCCTGCCCGCCCTGTACACCTTCCTGGTCACAGCCCAGCACTGCAATTTCACCCGTGCGGGGCAGCAGTTGCACATCACCCAAGGCGCCGTCAGCCGGCAGATTGGCGCACTGGAAGCGCACCTCGGTTACGCCCTGTTCCAGCGCCAGGCCCGCGGCCTGAGCCTGACGCGTGAAGGCCAGGACTGGTTGCCGCGGGTGCAGCAGGTGTTTGCGCTGGTCGAACAAGGCGTGCGTGAAGTGGGTGGGCATCGCGCCACCTTGCAGCTCAAGGCGCCGACCTGCGTCATGCGCTGGCTGCTGCCACGCCTGATGGAATGGCAGGCGCTGCGCCCCGACGTACCGGTAGAGCTGACCACCACGGTGCAGCATGGCGTGGACTTTCGCCGCGAAGGCTTCGATGCGGCGGTGGTGTACGGCAGCCTGCCGAACCATGGCCTGCAAGTTCGCAAATTGTTCGACGAGCAGCTGACACCTGTCTGCGCGCCTTCACTGCTGGAAGGCGCCTTGCCGCTGGCGCAGATCGACGACCTGATGCGCCACATGCTCCTGCACCCCTCGCGTGACGAGCACGACTGGCGGCTATGGCTGCAGGCAGCTGGCGCGACGTTTGCTGCACAAGGGCCGAAACAGCATTTCGAGACCTTGGACATGGCAATGGCCATGGCATCGCAGGGCACCGGGGTAGCCATTGGCGATTGGTCGCTGATCGGCGATGACCTGCACGGCGGACGGCTGTGCATGCCTTTTGGCTTGAAGGTGACGACCGGCAAGGGCTATTACCTGGTCAGCCAGGCCAAGCACCTGCCTGCCGGCCTGGTCGAGCTGATGGACTGGCTGCAGGCGCGCGCCAACCGCGATCCCTTGTAGGAGCGGCCTTGCGTCGCGAAAGGGTCGCGCAGCGGCCCCGGGTTTTCGGGTGCCAGCAAGAACGTAGGGGGCCGCTGCGCGACCCTTTCGCGACGCAAGGCCGCTCCTACACGAGGCCGTGCTGCGGCTCAGTACCCGACAGTAAACCGCGCCCGCGAATGCGCCGGCTTTTCCAGCTCATCGAGCATGGCAATCGCGTAGTCGGCAAAGGTGATCCAGCTCTTGCCGGCGGCACCGATCAGCAGATGATCCTTGCCCAGCGTGTAGTGCCCGCTCCGCTCGCCCTCGACAAACTCCGCCGACGGCGACAGGAACGTCCAGTCCAGATTCTGCTCCTGGCGCAGCACCTCGAGAAAGCGCACGCCGGCACTCGCCTCGGCTTTGTAGGCCTCGGGGAAGTCCGGGCTGTCGATCACCCTGTGCCCGGAAGGCAGCAGCAGGCTGCCGGCCCCGCCCACCACCAGCAGGCGCCTGACCCCGGCGCGCTTGACTGACTCGATGATCGAGTGCGCGTCGATAGTTGCAAAGTGCGCAGCGCTCAACACCGCGTCCACACCGGCGACAGCCGCTTGTAGCGCCGCACTGTCCTTGACGTCCAGCGCCTTGACCGTCACCCCATCACGCCCCTGCAGCCGCGACGGGTCGCGGGCAATGGCCACGACACTGTGGCCACGGCGCAGGGCTTCTTCCAGCAACTGGCTGCCGGCTCGGCCGGTGGCACCAATGATTGCGATCTTGCTCATGGGAAACACTCCATCAATTGAACGGAATTACCACTTCATCTCGCCCTTGGCGACCTTGGCACCGAGCTCCAGCGAGCTCTCGTCAGCCAGGCCGGGGTAGCGTTTTTTCATCGCCGCGATCAACGTAGCGGCATCTTTCGCCTTGGCGGCTTCGGCATCGAACGCTTCAACATAATTGGCCGTGAAGCGGACAGCGGCGAGCGAACGGCTGCTCTGGCCCAGGTAATGGCCGGGCACAACGGTGCGCGGCGCCAACTGCTCGATGTGCTTGAGCGTGCCCAGCCAGTCGGCATGCGACTGGGCCGACTGGGTATCGGCCATCCACACGTGGATATGCTCCGCAACCACCACGCCGCCGACGACTGCCTTGATCGACGGAATCCAGACAAAACTGCGATCAGGCTGCGGCCCGTCCAGGCCGACCACCTCTAGCGTCTGGCCTTCCAGGGTCAGGCGATCGCCCGCGAGGACCTGTGGCACGACCAGCCGCGCCGGTTTGTCCGCGCCCATTTGCGGGCCCCAGTAGGCCAGCTTTGCGTCCATGGTCTGGCGAATGTGCGCAACCGTGGGCGCCGAGGCTACCACCTTGGCGGCGGGGAACGCCTGGGTCAGCGTGTCGAGGCCGAAGTAGTAGTCCGGGTCGCCATGGCTGATGTAGATGGTGGTAAGCCGCTTGCCGCCTGCACGCAAGCGCTCGACCACCTGTTCAGCCTGCGCCTTGCCGAACTGGGCGTCGACCAGGATGGCATCGTGGGCGCCGCTGACAATCACCGAACTGACCGGGAAAATGGCCTCGTGCCCAGGGTTGTAGACGTCCAACTGCAACGGCTCGGCGGCCAGGGCCGGGCCGGTCAACGCAACACAGGCCAGTAACAGGCCACGCAAGGGAGTGAATAGCGACATCGCAACGGTCCGTCTGTAGAAGAATGATCAACAGCTTAGTTGCCAAATCCATGACAAAAAATGCGATGCTCGAACATAGTTTGTTTCTAAAATCGGGCAAATCATGGACCGTCTCAACGCCATGCGCGTTTTTGTCACTGTTGTCGATTTGGGCAGCCAGTCTGCGGCAGCGGATCACCTGCAGCTGTCGCGGCCAGTGGTTTCACGCTACCTGGCAGAACTCGAGGAGTGGGTCGGCGCGCGGCTGATGCAGCGCACCACGCGCAAGCTGAGCCTGACCGCCGCTGGCCAGGAAACACTGCCCCGCTGCCGCCAACTGCTGGAACTTGCCGGCGACCTGCAGGTTGCCGTACGCCAACCGGACGACGCGCCCCGCGGCGCGCTGCGCATCAGCGTCAGTACGTCATTCGGCCAAGCGCAACTGGTGGATGCCGTGGCCGCGTATGTTCGGCGCTATCCCGGGGTGAAGGTTGAACTGCAGATGCTCGATCGCACGGTCAACCTGGTGGATGAGCGCATCGACCTGGCCATCCGCACCAGCAACGATCTGGACCCGAACCTGATCGCCCGGCGCCTGACCGTGTGCCGCTCGGTGGTGTGCGCGGCACCGGGCTACCTGCGCGAACATGGGACGCCGCAGCGGGTTGAGGAACTGAGTGGGCACAATTGCCTGACCCATGCCTACTTCGGCCACAGCCTCTGGCATTTCGAGGTGCAGGGCCACGCCATTGCCGTCCCGGTCGAGGGCAACATCAGTGCCAATGAGGCCATGACGTTGCAAAAGGCGGCACTGGCCGGTGCGGGCATTGCCATGCTGCCAACCTACCAGGCTGCCGCTGCGCTGCGCACGGGCGCACTGGTGCGCCTGCTGCCCGAAGCACGGCCGCGCGAGCTCAACCTGAATGCGGTGTATACCTCGCGCAAGCACATGCCGGCGACCTTGCGCAGCATGCTGGACTTTCTTGCACAGCGGTTCCGGGACGAGCCGGAATGGGACAAGGACCTGATGTAAGCCCACGGCGCCGCGAATTGGCCTACGCTTACCGGTATCACCTGGCGCGGTAACAGGAGGTGAGCACCATGGGCATCAAGACAAGAAGGTTCGCAGTGGTGATGGCGCTGTTTGCCGTTGCCGGGCTTTACGGCTCAGCCTGCTGGCGGGTCGAACTGCTCCGCGACCAACCCAGCTCGGCAGCCAATTGTCAGCACGCGCACTGCGTGCCGCAAAGCGCAACCTTGAGCGCCGTCCGTTGAGCTGACGGCGCCCTGCCGGTCACTCCTCGACGCTCATGTATTCCTTGGCCCAGCGGATGTAATCCTCGGGCTGGGTGTAGGTGTGCGAGAGTTCGGTGGCGTTGAGGTTCTCGGACCTGTTCTGCTGGCCGCGCTGCAGGCGCAGGCAGTCGTAGGTGGCCTTGATGGCAGCAAAGTACGCCGCATGGCCATCGACCACGATGCGCACGCCCAGGCGTGCCAGGCGTTCATCATCACGCAGGTTGGGGTTGGCGTAAGTCACCAGCATCAACGGCACGGTCAGGTGCTCGGCAATCTGCTCAAGCTGCTCGAAATCCTTCACCCCCACCATGCAGATCCCGTCGGCACCGGCTTTCTGATAGCTCTGGGTGCGCACGATGATTTCTTCGGTGCTCAGCACACCGGCGTTGGTGCGGGCGATGATCGACAGCGACGAGTCGACCCGTGCTTCAAGCGCCGCGCGAATCTTGCCGACACCTTCGTCGACTGGAATCAAATCGGTGGACTTGCGCCCGAACTGGGCCGGCAGCAGCGTATCTTCGATGGTCAGTGCCGCAACGCCGGCACGCTCCAGTTCGATGACCGTGCGCATGACATTCAGCGCGTTGCCGTAGCCGTGGTCGGCATCGGCCAGCACCGGCAGTTGCGCCACACGGCCAATACGTGTGGCCTGCTCGACGAACTCGCTGAGCGTGATCAAGGCAAAATCCGGTGCGGCCAGCACCTGCAGCGAAGCCACCGAACCACCAAGAATACCGACTTCGAAACCCAGGTCAGCGGCAATGCGCGCCGACATCGGGTCGAACACGGACGCTGTGTGGTAACAGGAACCTGAAGCGAGCAGCTCGCGGAAGGCAAAACGCAAATCTTGGTGGGAAGCCCTGGGCATGATCACTCCGCAATAACGTGAAATTGAACGGTTGCTACCAACCCCTGAATCGGGTCTACCTGACCTGTTCCAACCGTCGCCATCTGGGCGGTCATGCTCGACATGCAGGCAGAGGAATAAAAGGTGTGGGATACAGCGACACGAAAACCCTGCGGCAATTAGCTGCACCAAGCTGGTGCAGGCCACGGATCACAGCCCCTGCGGTCCAGCCACGATATCACGCGGCCATGCCTCACTGGATGAATGCGCCAATGCCGATCTTGCATAGGGGATGCAGATAGTACATAGGAAGCTACCTAAGTCAGGTTACAATTCATCGGCCTCATTGCCATGCCTAAGGTAATTTCGTGACTGCCGCCCTGCCCCCGACCGTGTTGCGCAACGTGCTCACCGCTCTGATGCTGGCCATCTTCCTCGGCGCGTTGGACCAGACCATCGTCGCCGTCTCGCTGCCGGCCATTTCCGCACAATTCAACGATGTTGGCCTGCTCGCCTGGGTGATCTCCGGCTACATGGTAGCGATGACGGTGGCGGTGCCGATCTACGGCAAACTGGGTGACCTGTATGGCCGGCGGCGGATGATCCTTACCGGCATCACGCTGTTCACCCTGGCGTCGATTGCCTGCGCCCTCGCCCAGGACATGCAGCAACTGGTGCTGGCCCGCGTGCTGCAAGGGGTCGGTGCAGGGGGCATGGTGTCGGTCAGCCAGGCGATCATCGGCGACTTCGTGCCACCGCGCGAACGTGGCCGTTACCAGGGCTATTTCAGCAGCATGTACGCGGTGGCCAGCGTCGCCGGGCCGGTGCTCGGCGGCTGGCTGACCGAGTACCTGTCCTGGCGCTGGGTGTTCTGGATCAACCTGCCACTGGGAATGGTCGCGTTGTGGGCGATCCATCGGGCACTGCGCGACATGCCGGTCAAGCGCCGCGAGGCCCAGGTCGATTACCTCGGCGCCGTGTTGCTGATTGTTGGCCTGGGTAGCCTGCTGCTGGGCATTACCCTGGTCGGCCAGGGCCACGCCTGGGCAGCGCCATCCGTACTGGCGCTGTTCGCCTGCGCGGTGCTTGGCCTGGCGCTGTTCATTGGCCATGAACGGCGCTGCCCGGAGCCGCTGCTGCCCCTCGACCTGTTCGGCAACCGCGTCGCCGTGCTGTGCTGGGGGGTGATCTTTTTCGCCAGTTTCCAGTCGATTTCCCTGACCATGCTCATGCCGTTGCGCTACCAGGGCATCACCGGTGCAGGTGCCGACAGCGCGGCATTGCACCTGCTGCCACTGGCCATGGGCCTGCCGATGGGGGCCTTCACCGGCGGCCGCATGACCAGCCTCACCGGGCGCTACAAACCGCAGATACTCACCGGCGCGCTGCTGATGCCGGTGGCTATCTTCGCCATGGCCATGACACCGCCGCAGTCGGCGCTGCTCAGCGCCGTGTTCATGTTGCTGACCGGCATTGCCTGCGGGCTGCAGTTTCCGACGTCGCTGGTGGGCACGCAAAGCGCGGTGGCCAGCAAGGACATCGGTGTTGCCACCAGCACCACCAACCTGTTCCGCTCGCTTGGGGGGGCCATGGGGGTGGCGTGCATGTCCAGCCTGCTGCTGGCGTTGCTGCATCAGGGTGGGTTCGAGCTGCTTGGCAACCCCCTGCTGGGCAGCCTTAAGGCAGGCGAGGCTGACCCACTGACCCAGGCAAGGTTGTTGGAGACGTTCAAGCATTTGTTGATGGGCAGTGGTGTGGTTGCACTGCTGGGGTTGGTGGCGGCGCTGGCGTTGCCGGACCGGCAATTGCGCGGGCACTAATAAAGCGGGGCCGCAGCGCGACCCCGCCTTTAATGCCCCGTTAATACAATGGGGCAACACTCCCTCACAATCCTTAACAAAGTGTCATTTGCGCAGCGCTGGGCTCAAGCGCAGCATATCCAGCCCGGTGTCGACCCATTTCTCAACATCACGCAGCAGATCGAAACTGTCCGGCAGCAATAACCAGCGCCCGATCAGGCCATCGACATAGGCAAACATGGCCACCGCCGCGCGCTCGACATCCAACTCGACAGGCAACTGGCCCCGGCGCGCGGCATTGGCAAGCGCCAGGGCAATGCCCTTGTGGCAATCCAGCACCGTGCTCTGGCGCTGCTGGCGAATTTCACACATGTCATCGGTGAACTCACACTTGTGATGCAGGATTTCATTGATACGCCGGGTTCGGGCATCAAGCACCAGCTCGTTGAACACTTGCAGCAGCAGCTTGCGCATGCAACCCAGCGGGTCCAGTTCATCCTCGCTTTCACTCGCGCGTGCAAGGTGGTCATGGGCTTCATGCAGGCTGTCGAGCAACGCCTGCACCAGTTCGGCCTTGTTGTTGAAGTGCCAGTAGATCGCACCTCGGGTGACGCCCGCCAGTTCGGCGATGTCGGCCAAGGTGGTTCGCGCAACCCCGCGCTTGTAGAAGGCCTTTTCCGCCGCCTCGATGATCTGGGCGCGGGTTTCCTGGGCTTCTTCTTTGGTTCTACGGACCATGGCAGTACAACCTCATCTGGGCCCGAGCGCACGGCGCGCTCGGGGAAACCGCCGGGGTCGCCTCTGCAGGGCGTCTCCCGAATGGGCTAATCAAGGGCTGCGGCAGTCACCAAGTACTGCGCAGCGGTATTTACAAACAACCATGAATGTAAGTATATTCCTTAGCAAGCTATTTATCCACCGGATAGCATTTTTCTGAATCAGACTCTTCCATTACTCTTGAGCGTCTCCTGCTCCAGCGCCCCGAGGATCCTCATGCAATTCAAGCCAGCCGTTACCGCTCTGGTTTCCGCCGTCGCCCTGGCAACTCTGCTCAGTGGCTGCAAGAAAGAAGAAGCAGCGCCTGCCGCGCAGGCTCCTCAGGTCGGCGTCGTGACCATTCAGCCGCAAGCCTTCACCCTGACCTCGGAATTGCCGGGGCGCACCAGTGCCTACCGGGTTGCCGAAGTGCGACCACAGGTCAATGGCATCATTCTCAAGCGCCTCTTCAAGGAAGGCAGCGACGTCAAGGAAGGCCAGCAGCTGTACCAGATCGACCCTGCCGTCTACGAGGCCAACCCGGCCAATGCCCAGGCCAACCTGCAGGCCACCCGTTCGCTGGCCGAGCGCTACAAGCAGCTGATCGATGAACAGGCTGTGTCCAAGCAGGAATACGACGACGCCAATGCCAAACGATTGCAGGCAGAGGCTGCGCTGAAAAGTGCCCAGATCGACCTGCGCTACACCAAGGTCCTGGCCCCGATCAGCGGCCGCATCGGCCGTTCCGCGTTTACCGAAGGCGCGCTGGTAAGCAATGGCCAGACCAATGCCATGGCCACCATCCAGCAACTCGACCCGGTCTACGTCGACGTCACCCAGTCCACCGCCGAGCTGCTCAAGCTGCGCCGTGACCTGGAAAGCGGCCAGTTGCAAAAGGCCGGCGAAAACGCCGCCTCGGTGCAGCTGGTGCTCGAAGACGGCAGCCTGTTCAAGCAGCAAGGCCGCCTGGAGTTCTCCGAAGTCTCGGTCGACGAGACCACCGGCTCGGTGACCCTGCGTGCGATCTTCCCGAACCCCGACCACACCCTGTTGCCAGGCATGTTCGTGCATGCCCGCCTGCGCGCCGGGGTCAACGCCAACGCCATCCTGGCCCCACAGCAGGGCGTGACCCGCGACCTCAAGGGCGCGCCGACCGCACTGGTGGTCAACCAGGAAAACAAGGTCGAACTGCGCCAGCTCAAGGCCAGCCGTACCCTGGGCAGTGACTGGCTGATCGAGGAAGGCCTGAACCCGGGCGACCGCCTGATCACCGAAGGGCTGCAATATGTGCGTCCGGGCGTCGAGGTCAAGGTCAGCGAAGCCACCAACGTCAACAAGCCGGCCAGCCCTGATCAGGCCAACGCGGCGAAAGCAGACGCCAAAGCGGAGTAAACCATGTCGAAGTTCTTTATCGATCGCCCGATCTTCGCCTGGGTGATCGCCTTGGTGATCATGCTGGTCGGGGCCCTGTCGATCCTGAAGTTGCCGATCAACCAGTACCCGAGCATCGCGCCACCGGCCATCGCCATCGCCGTGACCTACCCGGGCGCCTCGGCGCAGACGGTGCAGGACACCGTGGTGCAGGTCATCGAGCAGCAGCTCAACGGTATCGACAACCTGCGTTATGTGTCTTCGGAAAGTAACTCCGACGGCAGCATGACCATCACCGCCACCTTCGAGCAAGGCACCAACGCCGACACTGCGCAGGTTCAGGTTCAGAACAAGCTGAACCTGGCCACCCCGCTGTTGCCGCAGGAAGTGCAGCAACAGGGTATCCGTGTCACCAAGGCAGTGAAGAACTTCCTGCTGGTGATCGGCCTGGTGTCCGAAGATGGCAGCATGACCAAGGACGACTTGGCCAACTACATCGTCTCGAACATGCAGGACCCGGTTTCGCGGACCGCCGGCGTGGGTGACTTCCAGGTATTCGGTGCCCAGTACGCCATGCGTATCTGGCTCGATCCGGCCAAGCTGAACAAGTTCCAGCTGACCCCGGTCGACGTGAAGACTGCGGTCGCTGCGCAGAACGTGCAGGTATCGTCCGGCCAGCTCGGCGGCTTGCCTGCCCTGCCGGGCACCCAGCTGAACGCCACCATCATCGGCAAGACCCGTCTGCAGACCGCCGAGCAGTTCGAAAAGATTCTGCTCAAGGTCAACAACGACGGCTCCCAGGTACGCCTGGGTGATGTCGCCGAGGTTGGCCTGGGCGGCGAGAACTACGCGGTCAGTGCCCAGTTCAACGGCAAACCGGCTTCGGGCCTGGCGGTCAAGCTGGCCACCGGCGCCAACGCCCTGGACACTGCCAAGGCGCTGCGCCAGACCATCAACGACCTTGAGCCGTTCTTCCCGCCGGGCGTGAAGGCCGTGTTCCCGTATGACACCACGCCAGTGGTCACCGAATCGATCAGTGGGGTGATCCACACCCTGATCGAAGCCGTGGTTCTGGTGTTCCTGGTGATGTACCTGTTCCTGCAGAACTTCCGCGCCACCATCATCACCACCATGACCGTACCGGTGGTGTTGCTGGGTACCTTCGGCATCCTTGCCGCTGCGGGCTTCAGCATCAACACCCTGACCATGTTCGCCATGGTCCTGGCCATCGGCTTGCTGGTGGACGACGCCATCGTCGTGGTGGAGAACGTCGAGCGGGTGATGTCCGAGGAGGGCTTGCCGCCCAAGGAAGCCACCAAGCGTTCCATGGAGCAGATCCAGGGTGCCCTGGTGGGTATCGCCCTGGTGTTGTCGGCGGTACTGCTGCCCATGGCCTTCTTCGGCGGTTCCACTGGGGTGATCTACCGCCAGTTCTCCATCACCATCGTATCGGCCATGGGCCTGTCGGTGCTGGTGGCGCTGGTCTTCACCCCGGCACTGTGCGCAACCATGCTCAAGCCGCTGAAGAAGGGCGAGCACCACACCGCCAAAGGTGGTTTCTTCGGCTGGTTCAACCGCAACTTCGACCGCAGCGTAAACGGCTACGAGCGCAGCGTGGGCACCATCCTGCGCAACAAGGTGCCGTTCCTGCTGGGCTACGCACTGATCGTGGTTGGCATGATCTGGCTGTTCGCCCGCATCCCGACGGCGTTCCTGCCTGAAGAAGACCAGGGCGTGCTGTTTGCCCAGGTGCAGACCCCGGCAGGCTCCAGTGCCGAACGCACCCAGGTGGTGGTCGACCAGATGCGTGAGTACCTGCTCAAGGACGAAGCCGATACCGTGGCGTCGGTGTTCACCGTCAACGGCTTCAACTTTGCCGGCCGCGGCCAAAGCTCGGGCATGGCATTCATCATGCTCAAGCCGTGGGGCGAACGCTCCCAGGAGAACAGTGTGTTCGCCCTGGCCCAGCGTGCCCAGCAGCACTTCTTCACCTTCCGCGATGCGATGGTGTTCGCCTTCGCCCCGCCTGCGGTACTCGAACTGGGTAACGCCACCGGCTTCGACGTGTTCCTCCAGGACCGCGGCGGTGTCGGCCATGCAAAACTCATGGAAGCACGCAACCAGTTCCTGGCCAAGGCTGCACAGAGCAAGGTACTCAGTGCCGTGCGCCCTAACGGCCTGAACGATGAACCGCAGTACCAGCTGACCATTGATGACGAACGTGCCAGCGCCCTGGGCGTGACCATCGCCGACATCAACAACACCCTGTCGATTGCCTTGGGTGCCAGCTACGTCAACGACTTCATCGACCGTGGCCGGGTCAAGAAGGTGTACATCCAGGGTGAACCGAATGCCCGGATGAGCCCGGAAGACCTGCAGAAGTGGTACGTGCGCAACGGCAAGGGCGAGATGGTGCCGTTCTCTTCCTTCGCCAAAGGCGAATGGACCTACGGCTCGCCGAAGCTGTCCCGTTACAACGGCGTCGAGGCGATGGAAATCCTCGGTGCGCCAGCGCCGGGCTACAGCACCGGTGAGGCCATGGCCGAAGTGGAACGCATCGCTGGCGAGCTGCCGGATGGTATCGGCTTCTCCTGGACGGGCATGTCCTACGAGGAAAAACTCTCCGGCTCGCAGATGCCGGCACTGTTCGCCCTCTCGATTCTGTTCGTGTTCCTGTGCCTGGCAGCGCTGTACGAAAGCTGGTCGATCCCGATCGCGGTCGTGCTGGTGGTACCGCTGGGTATCATCGGTGCGCTGATCGCCACCAGCCTGCGCGGTTTGTCCAACGACGTGTACTTCCTGGTCGGCCTGTTGACCACCATCGGCCTGGCGGCGAAGAACGCGATCCTGATCGTCGAGTTCGCCAAAGAGTTGCACGAGCAGGGCCGCAGCCTGTACGACGCGGCGATCGAGGCGTGCCGCATGCGTCTGCGCCCGATCATCATGACCTCGCTGGCGTTCATCCTCGGCGTGGTACCGTTGACCATCGCCAGCGGCGCAGGCGCCGGCAGCCAGCATGCGATCGGCACCGGTGTGATCGGCGGCATGATCAGTGCGACCGTGTTGGCAATCTTCTGGGTACCGCTATTCTTCGTCGCAGTGTCGTCGATGTTCGGCAGCAAAGAGCCGAAAAAAGACGACACCCCTGAAACTCCACGTTATGAGGCTGGGCAATGACCAAGTCTTTGTTGTCCCTGGCGGTAACCGCTTTCATTCTTGGCGGTTGCTCGCTGATCCCTGATTACCAGACCCCGGAAGCGCCGGTGGCAGCGCAGTGGCCGCAAGGCCCTGCGTACTCGCCGACCCAGTCGGCAGACGTTGCCGCCGCCGAACAGGGCTGGCGCCAGTTCTTCCACGACCCGGCGCTGCAGCAGCTGATCCAGACCTCGCTGGTGAACAACCGCGACCTGCGTGTCGCGGCGCTCAACATCGACGCCTACCGCGCGCAGTACCGCATCCAGCGGGCCGACCTGTTCCCGGCGGTTTCGGCCACTGGCAGCGGCAGCCGCCAGCGGGTACCGGCAGACATGTCGCAGACCGGCCAAGCCGGTATCACCAGCCAGTACTCGGCCACTCTCGGCGTCAGTGCCTATGAGCTGGACCTGTTCGGCCGTGTGCGCAGCCTGAGCGAGCAAGCGCTGGAAACCTACCTGTCCAGTGAACAGGCACGGCGCTCCACGCAGATCGCCCTGGTGGCCAGCGTGGCCAACGCCTACTACACCTGGCAGGCGGATCAGGCGCTGTTCAAGCTGACCGAAGACACCCTGAAGACCTACCAGGAAAGCTACAACCTGACCCGTCGCAGCAATGAAGTCGGTGTCGCCTCGGCGCTCGACCTCAGCCAGGCACGCACCGCCGTGGAAGGCGCGCGGGTCAAGTACTCGCAGTACCAGCGCCTGGTTGCCCAGGACCTCAACAGCCTGACCGTGCTGCTGGGTACCGGCGTACCGGCCAACCTGCCCCAGCCGCTGGAGCTGAACGCCGACCAACTGGCCGAAGTACCGGCCGGCCTGCCGTCGGACATCCTCCAGCGTCGCCCGGACATCCAGGAAGCAGAGCACCTGCTCAAGGCCGCCAACGCCAACATCGGCGCGGCCCGTGCAGCGTTCTTCCCGAGCATCAGCCTGACCGCCAACGCCGGCACCTTGAGTACCGACATGGACGGCCTGTTCAAAGGCGGTTCGGGCACCTGGTTGTTCCAGCCGCAGATCAACCTGCCGATCTTCAACGCCGGCAGCCTGAAGGCCAGCCTGGACTACTCGAAGATCCAGAAGGACATCAACGTCGCCAAGTACGAGAAGACCATCCAGACCGCCTTCCAGGAAGTCTCCGATGGCCTGGCGGCGCGCAAAACCTTCGAAGAGCAGTTGCAGGCCCAGCGTGACCTGGTGCAGGCGAACCAGGACTACTACCGCCTGGCCGAGCGTCGCTACCGTATCGGTATCGACAGCAACCTGACCTTCCTCGACGCCCAACGTAACCTGTTCAGCGCCCAACAGGCACTGATCGGTGATCGCCTGTCGCAGCTGACCAGTGAGGTCAACCTGTACAAGGCGCTCGGCGGCGGCTGGTACGAGCAGACCGGGCAGCAGGCCAATCAGCAGGCTTCGGTGGCAACACCGAAAGGCTGAATGCCCTTGTAGCAACATCAAGCCCACCCCTCGCGGTGGGCTTTTTGTTGTCGCTGCCTGCGCAGGAAAATAATTAACCACCTGGAACATTCCGTTCGATTATCGCCCCATACCGTCTGCGACGAATTGCCTCGCCCCTTCCCTTCCCCGCACCATCCGCTCACGCAACGTTGCCCACGTTCATCAAAGACCCGCACCTGCAGGCCGCATCCTGCAGCGCAACGGCTCGACCATAAAAACAAGAGATCCACGACAGATGAGCACTTCGCATACCGCACGCCAGCTGCTGCCCGGCCTGTTGGCCATGTCCTGCACCCTCCCCGCGTTTGCTGCGGACGGCGGCTTCATGGAAGACGCCAAGGCCACCCTCAACCTGCGCAACTTCTACATCAACCGCAACTTCGTCGACCCGGCCCACCCCCAGAGCAAGGCCGAGGAATGGACCCAGAGCTTCATCCTCGATGCCCGCTCCGGCTTCACCCAGGGCACCGTGGGTTTCGGCGTGGATGTGTTGGGCATGTACTCGGTCAAGCTCGATGGCGGCAGAGGCACCACCAACACCCACCTGTTGCCGGTGCACGACGACGGCCGCCCCGCAGACGATTTCGGCCGCCTGGGCGTGGCCCTGAAAGCCAAGCTCTCGCAGACCGAACTGAAGGTCGGCGAATGGATGCCAGTGCTGCCGATCCTGCGTTCGGACGATGGCCGCTCGCTGCCACAGACCTTCCGCGGCGGCCAGCTCACCTCCAAGGAAATCGACGGCCTGACCCTGTATGCCGGCCAGTTCCGCGGCAATAGCCCGCGCAACGACGCCAGCATGGAAGACATGTCGCTCAATGGCCGTGCAGCGTTCACCTCGGACCGCTTCAACTTCGGCGGTGGTGAATACACCTTCAACGACAAGCGCACGATGATTGGCCTGTGGGATGCCCAGCTCAAGGACATCTACCGCCAGCAGTACCTCAACCTGGTACACAGCCAGCCACTGGGCGACTGGACCCTGGGCGCCAACCTCGGCTACTTCATCGGCAAGGAAGACGGCGCCGAGCGCGCCGGAGAACTGGATAACCGCACCGCCTCGGCACTGCTTTCGGCACGCTACCAGGGCCATACCTTCTACGTCGGCCTGCAAAAGGTCAGTGGCGATGACGCTTGGCTGCGGGTCAATGGCACCAGCGGTGGCACCTTGGCCAACGACAGCTACAACGCCAGCTTCGACAATGCCAAGGAGCGTTCCTGGCAGGTGCGCCATGACTTCAACTTCGCCACCGTCGGGGTACCGGGGCTGACCTTGATGAACCGCTATATCAAGGGTGACAACGTGACGGCAGGTGGCGTCGACGATGGCAAGGAATGGGCACGGGAGACCGAGCTGGCCTACGTGGTGCAGTCGGGGTCGTTCAAGGACCTGTCGGTGAAATGGCGCAACTCCACCATGCGCCGGGACTTCAGCACCAATGCGTTCGATGAGAACCGGCTGATTGTGAGTTACCCGTTGAATCTGCTGTGATCTGGCTACCCTCGTCGCGGTCAAACCCGTGACGAGGTTTTAAATAACCAAAAAGAATAACTAACAAAATAAACCATCGTTGACGACATATGCTGTAACCGCTTAAATCGACGTCTGTTCCCCGCCCTAGAGCCTCACCATGGACCTTCGTCAACTGCGCTATTTCATTGCACTCAACGAGTATCGCAGTTTCGTCCGCGCCGCCGAGGCCATGGGCATCACCCAGCCTGCCTTCAGCCGCGCCATCCAGGGCTTGGAACAAACCTTTGGCTGCCCCTTGGTCGACCGTGCCAGCAAAGCGCTGCCGCCCACCCCTGAAGGCTTGGTGGTACTGCAGCACGCCCGCCGCCTGGTACAAGGTGCCGCGCAACTGAGCAACGAAGTGCTGCAGATGACCAAGCTCGATGCCGGCGAGTTGCACTTTGGCAGCGGCCCGGCACTGGCTGTGCGCCTGGTCCCCGAAGCCTTGCGCCACTTCATCGACAGCCACCCGGGGATCCGCACCGCGTTGCTGGTGGACAATGCCGAGCGCCTCGGCCAGGCACTGCGCCGTGAGCAGATCGAGTTCTTCGTCGACGATATCCGCCCCTTCGAGGCCGACCCCAACTTCCACACCGAGCCACTGTCGCCACGGCCCGGCCTGTTCTTCTGCCGCCCCGGCCACCCCTTGCTGGCCAAGGACAGCCTGTCGACCAACGACCTGTTCACCTACCCGCTGGCCAGCGCCCTGCTTGCACCTGGCGTGCGCAAGCGCCTGGCCAACCTGAGCGGGCGCAGCGACTTCACCCCACACCTGCAGACCGAGCACCTGGCGGTGTTGCGCAGCGTAGTGCAGGCCAGTGATGCGATCGGCACCGCCAGCGAGGAAGCCGTTGCCGAAGACCTGGCTGCCGGGCGCCTGGTGCGCCTGCACTGGCGCAACCTGCCGCCGGCACTGGAAGTGCTCAGCGTGCGCTGTGGCGTGGTCAGCCGCAGCGGCTATCGCTTGTCGCCTGCGGCGCGGGCCATGATCGAGACGCTGGTGGGGCTGGATGCGCCCCTGCGCAGTGCCGCCATTCGCTGAACTGATGAAGATGGTGCGTGCGGGCTATCCTGAGCTATATGGGGGCCTGTACCGGCAAACCAGGGAGGCACAACAATGAAAAACCTCGTCGAACACCTGAGCCAATACGCCAACTACCACCGCGACCCACGCAACATCGCCACCCATTTCCTCGGCATCCCACTGATCGTGCTGGCCGTGACCATCCTGCTGTCGCGCCCAGGCTGGGACGTTGCCGGTATCTGGCTATCCCCTGCCCTGCTGGCGGCGGCGGCTTCGGTGTGGTTCTACCTGCGCCTGGACCTGCGCTTCGGGCTGGTCATGGGGCTGCTGCTGGGGCTGTGCCTGTGGCTTGGCCAGGTACTGGCGATGCAAAGCACCGGGCTGTGGCTCGGTGCGGGGTTGGGGGCATTCGTGGTGGGCTGGATCATCCAGTTCGTCGGCCACTATTACGAAGGCCGCAAGCCGGCGTTCGTCGACGATATCAGCGGGCTGATCATCGGGCCGCTGTTCGTGGTGGCGGAAGCGGCATTCATGCTGGGGTTGTGCCCGGCGCTCAAGCAAGCCGTGGAGGCCAATGCCGGCCCAGTGGCCCTGCGGTCGTCGTAGGAGCGGCCTTGCGTCGCGAAAGGGGCGCGCAGCGGCCCCTCGATTTCAGCGTCGCCGCACATATCCGGGGCCGCTGCGCGCCCCTTTCCGACCGGTCCGGCGCCCCGGCAAGGCCGCTCCTACCAAGAGCCCGTGGGGCTTAAGAGCGTGACTCGACGCCCAGCTCATCCCACACCGATTCCGCCAGGTGGAAGGTGGCATTGGCCGCCGGGATGCCGCAGTAGATCGCGCTCTGCATCAGCACTTCCTTGATCTCGTCGCGGGTCACGCCGTTGTTGGCAGCGGCCCGCAGGTGCAGCTTGAGCTCGTCGTTGCGGTTCATGCCGATCAGCATGGCAATGGTGATCAGGCTGCGGGTGTGACGCGGCAGGCCGGGGCGGGTCCAGATATCCCCCCAGGCATGGCGGGTGATCATCTCCTGGAACTCGCCATTGAAGTCGTTGAGCTTCTCCAGGCTGCGGTCCACGTGCGCATCGCCAAGCACCGCGCGGCGCACCTGCATGCCTGCGTCGTAGCGTTGTTTCTCATCCATGGCGTTATCCTCAGTGAGCCAGCAGGAAGTCGAGCACTCGGCGGCTGAAGCGCTCGCCAATCTCGACGTTGGACAGGTGCGCAGCCGGGAAGTCGACATAGTCGGCGCCCTGGATGGCAGCCTGCATGAAGCGGCCATGCTCAGGGGTGGTCACCACGTCTTCGGTACCGGCGACGATCAAGGTCGGCACCTGGATGCGCTGCACGTGCTCGCGGTAGTCGGCGTCGCGCACCGCAGCGCAGTTGGCTGCATAGCCCTCAGGCGTGGTCTGCGCCAGCATCTGGCAGATACGCTGGGCCTGCTCGGGCTGCGTCTGGGCGAAGCCTGGGGTAAACCAGCGCGCAATGGAGGCATCGCGCAGCTCGACCATGGCCTGCTGGCCGCCCTTGAGCACGGTGTCGATGCGCGGGTTCCAGACCTCGTCACTGCCGATCTTGGCCGCGGTGTTGCACAGGGTAAGGCTGTGCAGGCGCTCGCCTGCGTTGATCCCCAGCCACTGGCCGATCAGGCCGCCCATCGACAGCCCGACGAAGTGCGCTTTCTGGATGTCCAGGCCATCGAGCAGGGCAAGCACATCGCGGCCCAATTGCTCGATGCTGTAAGGGCCTGCGGTGACCAGCGAGGCGCCATGGCCGCGGGTGTCATAACGCAACACGCGCAAGTGCTCGCTCCACAGCGGAATCTGCGTGTCCCACATACCCAGGTCGGTACCCAGTGAGTTGGACAACACCAGCACCGGAGCATCCGCCGGGCCATCGATTTGATAGTTCAGTACGCCATCGGCCAGTTGCAAATGCGCCACAGCAGTCTCCTTCAGGCAGTGAAACGTTGATGTTCAGCCACGGCGCGCGCCACCCAGACGCGGGCCTGGCCGAGGTAATGGGCAGGGTCGAGCAAACGATCGAGTTCTTCCGCCGACAGTTCGGCGCTGACGTGCGGCTCGTCACCAAGCACCGCGCGCAGGTGGCGCTGCTCGGCGACGGCACGCTGGCAGCACTGCTCGAGCAGATGGTGGGCGCGGTCACGGCCCAGGCGCTGGGCCAGGACGATGCTGACGGCTTCGGCCAGCACCAGGCCCTGGGTCAGGTCGAGGTTGCGGCGCATGCGCTCGGCGTCCACCTGCATGCCTTCGGCGATCACCTGGGCCTGGTGCAGGGCGCCGGACACCAGGCAGCAGATATCCGGCAGGGTTTCCCATTCGGCATGCCACAGGCCGAGGCTGCGTTCATGTTCTTGAGGCATGGCGGCAAACAGCGTCGACAGCAGGCCAGGCACACGGGTGGCGGCACCGATCAGCACGGCGGCGCCCACCGGGTTGCGCTTGTGCGGCATCGTCGACGAGCCACCTTTGCCCGGCGCGGAAGGCTCGAACACCTCGCCCGCCTCGGTCTGCATCAGCAGGCTGATATCGCGGCCGAATTTGCCCAGGCTGCCGGCGATCAGGCCCAATACCGAGGCAAATTCCACCAGGCGGTCGCGCTGGGTGTGCCAAGGCTGCTCAGGCAAATTCAGCTTGAGCTGCTCGGCCAAGCCCTCGGCTACCGGCATGGCCTTGCTGCCCAATGCCGCCAGGCTGCCCGAAGCACCGCCGAACTGCAGGCACAGCAGGCGCGGGCGCAGTTCCTGCAGGCGTTGGCGATGGCGGGTCAACGCGCCCAGCACACCGGCCAGCTTCATGCCCAGGGTGACCGGTGTGGCATGCTGTAGCCAGGTGCGCCCCACCAGGGGCGTATCGGCATGCTGCAAGGCCTGGCGCGACAGGGTCTCGGCCAGTTGGCCCAGGTCCGCTTCGATCAGGTCGAGGGCATCGCGCAGCTGCAGCACCAGCCCGGTGTCCATCGCGTCCTGGCTGGTGGCGCCCAGGTGCACATAGCGCTCGGCCTCGGGTACGCCGCTGGCGATCACCTTGCCCAGCGCCTTCACCAGTGGGATGGCCGAGTTGCCAGCGCTGGCGATGGCATCGGCCAGGGCGCGGGTGTCGTAGCGCTCGGCCTTGCAGGCGGCCTCGATGGCCGCCACCGCGCTGTGCGGCACCAGCCCGGCGGCCGCTTCGGCGCGGGCCAGGGCAGCTTCGAAATCGAGCATGCCCTGCAGGCGGCCACGGTCGGAGAAGATCTCGCGCATGGCCGGCGCGGTGAAGTAGGCATCGAACAGCTGGTTGTCCGCACGGTACGTCATTGCAGGTCCTTAATCGTCATGGTGCAGGTACGCGGCCTGCTTCGGCAGGCGCAGGCTGAACAGGAAGGCTATCGCCATCATGCCCGTCACGTACCAGTAAAAGGTGTTTTCCATGCCCAGCGTCTTCAGGCCCAGCGCCACGTATTCGGCAGAACCCCCGAACATCGCGTTGGCCACTGCATAGGCCAGGCCGACACCCAGCGCGCGCACCTGCGGCGGGAACATCTCCGCTTTTACCAGGCCGCTGATCGAGGTGTAGAAACTGACGATACACAAGGCCAGGCTGATCAGCACGAAGGCCAGGAACGGGCTGGTCACGGTCTTCAGCGCCATCAGCAGGGGCACGGTGAACAGCGTACCCAAGGCGCCGAACAGCAGCATGGAATTACGCCGGCCAATACGGTCGGACAACATGCCGAAGAACGGCTGCAGGATCATGAACAGGAACAGCGCGCCGGTCATCACGTAGCTGGCGTTCTTGGCGTTCATGCCGGCCGTGTTGACCAGGTACTTCTGCATGTAGGTGGTGAAGGTGTAGAAAATCAGCGACCCGCCTGCGGTGTAACCCAGCACGGTGATGAACGCTGCGGTGTGGTTGCGGAACAGCCCGCTGATCGAACCGGCATCTTTGTCATTGCGGGTTTCGGCATTGCTGGTTTCGTGCAGCGAGCGGCGCAGCATCAGCGAGATCAGTGCGGCCACGGCGCCGACCACGAACGGAATACGCCAGCCCCAGGCACGCAGCTCGTCCTCTGTCAGCAGTTGCTGCAGGATCACCACCACCAGCACGGCCAGCAACTGGCCGCCGATCAAGGTCACGTACTGGAACGAGGCGAAGAAGCCGCGCTGGCCGCGCAACGCCACTTCGCTCATATAAGTGGCGGTGGTGCCGTACTCGCCACCCACCGAAAGGCCCTGGATCAGACGCGCGAGCAACAGCAGCGCGGGTGCCCAGGTACCAATGCTGGCGTAGGTGGGCAGGCAGGCGATCATCAAGGACCCGGCGCACATCATCAGCACCGAGATCATCAGCGAGTTCTTGCGGCCATGGCGGTCGGCCAGGCGGCCGAATATCCAGCCACCGATGGGGCGCATCAGGAAGCCCGCGGCGAACACGCCGGCGGTGTTGAGCAACTGTACGGTGGGGTCGTCGGAGGGGAAGAAGGCCGGGGCGAAGTAGATCGCGCAGAAGGCGTAGACGTAGAAGTCGAACCATTCCACCAGGTTGCCCGAAGAGGCACCGACGATAGCGAAGATGCGCTTGCTGCGCTCTTCGCCGGTGTAATAGGTTGAGGTCATGGTGGTTTTACTCCTGGAGGGTCCTAGGTAAGTCTAGACATACCTAGTAACACACTCGTTCCGCTCGCAGGCTGGCAATTGGCCTTGTGTCTTACAGTACCGGCCTCTTCGCGGGGCAAGTCGGATCGCCGCACCGCCGCCCCCACAG
>NZ_JANIAG010000083.1:0-23809 GCF_028682155.1 Pseudomonas sp. 39004 | reverse complement strand
CCACCTCAACGGTATGCTGGTGCAACTGTTGGGGCTGTACAAACTGGGTGTCAACCAGCTGCCGGTCTGCCCGGACTACCACGAGCTGGACGACTTCATCGAAGCCCAGTTGGCTGCCCATCAGGAAGTACTCAAGCACAACGACATCCTCGCCACCTGGCGTATCGACACCGACAACCCGTTGGGCTTCTTCGACCGCGAACTGGTCGCGTCGGTGATCGCCAACGTGATCACCAACGCCACCCGTTTTGCCGGGCATGCCTTGTTGATCAGCATCGAGGAAGAAGCCAACCAACTGGTGATCTGCGTCAACGATGACGGCCCGGGTTATCCACAGCGCATGCTCGAACGCCAGGAAGAGTTCATCCAGGGGATCGATTCACACAGTGGCAGTACTGGCCTGGGCCTGTACTTCGCTGCGCGGATCGCGGCGCTGCATGAGAGCGATGGGGTGAAGGGGCGCATCGAGATTTCCAATGGCGGGGCGCTTGGGGGCGGGTTGTTCAGGTTGTTTTTGCCTTGATCGTTCTCGTGGCCATTTCGCGTGATCAGGTGTTGCCTTTTATTGCGGCCCTAGCGTCGATTCCCAAGACGATGTGAGGGATTTCCTTCTTGTGGTAGCTGGGCTTTTTTCCAGCCAGGCGAGTGACAATGTAGATACGACGTTTCTACATTTCACTTGCAATCGCATGGAGGATTTCTAGTATGTATCTACCTTGGGAGATACTTATGCAGATCAAGATTCAGCAGTGGGGCAATAGCGCGGCCATTCGCCTCCCTGCAGCGGTGCTTAAGCAGCTGCACCTTGGTGTCGGCTCAACCCTTAGCTTGGATACGGCCGGTGAAACGCTGGTGCTCAAGCCTGTCAGGTCCAAACCTAAATACACCCTTGAAGAATTGATGGCTCAGTGTGATCTGACGGCACCGGAGCCAGAGGACATGGCCGCCTGGAGCGCGATGCGCCCAGTGGGGCGTGAAGTGTGAAGCGGGTTAAATTCGCCAGAGGCGATATTGTTCGTATCAACCTTGATCCCACTGTCGGACGAGAGCAGCAAGGCGCAGGGCGACCCGCATTGGTGCTTACACCCTCGGCCTTCAATGCTGCGGGGCTCGCAGTGATCGTGCCGATCTCCCAGGGTGGGGATTTCGCAAGGCATGCAGGGTTCGCAGTGACGCTTAGCGGCGCGGGTACGCAGACGCAAGGGGTCATGCTCTGTAACCAGATACGCACAGTGGATCTGGAGGCCAGAAAGGCCCAGCGTGTCGAGGCTGTGCCCGAGGTGGTCATCCTTGATGCACTGGCTCGCGTACAAACCCTCTTTGAATAATGGTCCCTATGGAAAATCTATCCTCAGCCCTCATCCGCGAAACCTTCCCCGTAGGCCCCCTGCAGTGCAATTGCACCCTGATCGGCGACCCGCTGAGCAAAAAGGCCATCGTCGTCGACCCAGGCGGTGACCCGGAGAAGATCCTCGCCCGCCTGCAAGCCCATGGCCTGACCTTGGTAAGCATCATCCACACCCACGCGCATTTCGATCACTTCCTCGCCTCGGGCAAGTTGAAGGAACTGACTGGCGCGACATTGCACCTGCACAAAGACGACCAGTCGCTGTGGGACAACCTGGAGATGCAGTGCCAGATGTTCGGCGTGCCTTACACCCCGGTGCCTGCCCCAGACCGCTGGCTGAGCGATGACGAGGAACTGGCCTGTGGTTGTGGCGTGGCCTTGCATACCCCGGGGCACACGCCCGGCTCGATGAGCTTCTGGTTCGCCGATGCCAAGCTGTTGATTGCCGGCGATACCTTGTTCCGTCGCGGTATTGGCCGCACCGATTTGTGGGGCGGTGATCAGCGGGCTATCGTTCGTTCGATCAAGGAGCGGTTGTACCGGCTGGATGAAACGGCCATCGTGGTCACAGGCCACGGGCCAGACACCCGCCTGGGTGACGAGATGCGCGAGAACCCGTTCGTGCGGGCATGAACCTGCGTGAAAACGTGTTCATGGAATTTTTTTGCCGCTTGGCAATCCAAGGCTGGCATAGATCCATTCGCGGTCTGCCGCATTTATGAATTTCAGTAGGAGCTTGTCCATGTTCACCATGCGTCGTCTGATTATCGTCGCAACCGCTGCAGCCCTGATGACTGGCTGCGCAAGCCAGAACCCGTACGACAACCAGGGTCAGGCGCAGGGCTCCACGGGGATGAGCAAGACCGCCAAGTACGGCGGCTTGGGCGCGCTGGCCGGCGCTGTCGCCGGTGCCGCCATCGACCACAACAACCGGGGTAAAGGTGCACTGATCGGCGCCGCCGCAGTGGGTGCCGCAGCAGCCGGTTACGGCTACTACGCCGACAAGCAGGAAGCCGCACTGCGCGCACAAATGGCCAATACCGGCGTCGAGGTGCAGCGCCAGGGCGACCAGATCAAGCTGATCATGCCAGGCAACATCACCTTCGCCACCGACTCGGCCAACATCGCGCCAAGCTTCTACTCGCCGCTGAACAACCTGGCTGGCTCGTTCAAGCAGTTCAACCAGAACACCATCGAAGTGGTCGGCTTCACCGACAGCACCGGCAGCCGTCAGCACAACATGGACCTGTCCCAGCGCCGCGCGCAGGCGGTCAGCACCTACCTGACTTCGCAGGGTGTGGATGCTTCGCGCATTTCGGTACGTGGCATGGGCCCGGACCAGCCGATCGCCAGCAACGCCGACGCCAACGGCCGGGCACAGAACCGTCGCGTGGAGGTCAACCTGAAGCCGATCCCAGGTCAGCAGTATGACCAGCAAGGGCAGGTTCAGCAGTATCCGTAAGTCATGAGGGTCGCCTTGGGGCTGCCAAGCAGCCCCAAGGCTTCAGCGCACGACGCTGGCCTGAATCGCCGTCAGGGCGATGGTGTGCACGATATCGTCCACCTGAGCCCCGCGCGGCAAGTCGTTCACCGGCTTGCGCAACCCCTGCAGCATCGGCCCCAGACTGACCCCATCGGCACTGCGCTGCACCGCTTTGTGCGTGGTGTTGCCGGTATTGAGGTCGGGGAAGACGAACACCGTGGCTCGCCCGGCAACCGGGCTGTTCGGTGCCAGTTCCCGGGCGATGGCCGGGTTGGCCGCAGCGTCATACTGCAACGGCCCATCGATCAGCAGATCCTGTTCCGCGCTTTGTGCCAGGCGTGTTGCTTCACGCACCTTCTCGACTTCTTCATCGCTCGCCGAATCACTTGAATAACTGATCATCGCCACCCGCGGCGCGATGCCGAAGGCCTGTGCCGATTCGGCGCTCTGCCGGGCGATTTCTGCAAGTTCTGCGGCACTGGGGTGCGGGTTCATCACGCAGTCGCCGTACACCAGCACCTGCTCGGGGAACAGCATGAAGAACACCGAAGATACCAGGCTGGCACCTGGCGCCGTCTTGATCAGCTGCAGGGCCGGGCGGATGGTGTTGGCGGTGGAATGCACCAGGCCCGAGACCAGGCCGTCGACCTCATCCAGGGCCAGCATCATGGTGGCGATCACCACCGGGTCTTCCAGCTGCTGCTCGGCCATGGGCGCATTGAGGTTCTTGCTTTTGCGCAGCTCGACCATCGGTTCGACATAGCGCCCGCGAATCAGCTCCGGGTCGAGTATTTCCAGGTCTGGCGGCAGGGTAATGCCCTGGGCGCGGGCAACGGCTTCGACTGCCTCGGGTTTGGCCAGCAGTACGCAACGCGCGATGCCACGGGCCTGGCAGATCGCCGCCGCCTGCACCAACAGCGGCTCGGCGCCCTCGGGCAGGACGATGCGCTTGTTGGCCTGTTGTGCGCGTTGAATCAACTGATAGCGGAACACCGCAGGCGACAGACGCAGCTCACGTGGCGTGCCACAGCGCTGATGCAGCCAGGCAGCGTCGAGGTGGCTGGCGACGAAATCGGTGATGAACTCGGCACGCTCGCGGTCATCCACGGGGATCTCGCGGTTCAGTGAATTGAGCTGGTTGGCCGTGTCGTACGAACCGGTACTCACCGAAAGAATCGGCAGGCCGGCTTGCAAGGCGCCGCGGCACAAGCCAAGGATACGCGCATCGGGCTTGCTGTCGCTGGTCAGCAGCAGGCCGGCCAGGGGCACGCCATTGATCGCTGCCAGGCTCACGGCCAGAATGATGTCGTCACGGTCACCGGGGGTCACCACCAAGGTGCCAGGGGTGAGCAATGGCACGGTGTTGGCCACGGTACGCGCGCAGATGATGATCTTGCTCATGCGCCGCTGCTCGTAGTCCCCGGCGTTGAGCACCTGGGCGCCAAGCAGGTCGGCCACATCGCGGGTGCGCGGGGCGTTCAGTTCGGGCTGGTAAGGGATGCAGCCCAGCAGGCGGAAGTCGTTGCCGCGCAGCAGCGGCGAGTGCTCGCGCAGGCGCGTGGCGAAGTCCGCCATGCTTTCTTCGGTACGCACCTTGTTGAGGACCACCCCGAGCACTTTCGGGTCGCGTGGGCCGCCGAACAGCTGGGCCTGCAGTTCGACCCGGCCGGACAGCTCGCTGAGGACCTCGTTTTCCGGCGCCGACACCAGGATCACCTCGGCATCCAGGCTCTTGGCCAGGTGCAGGTTGACCCGCGCCGCGTAACTGGCGTGGCGGGTCGGCACCATGCCCTCGACCACTACCACGTCATTGCCCACGCAGGCTTGCTGGTACAGGCGGATGATTTCTTCGAGCAGTTCGTCAAGTTGGCCATCGCCGAGCATGCGCTCGACGTGCGCCAGGCTCAACGGCTTGGGCGGCTTGATGCCGTGGGTCCGTGCGATCAGTTCGGTGGAGCGCTCGGGGCCGGTATCGCCGGGGTGAGGCTGGGCGATCGGCTTGAAAAAACCGACCTTCAGGCCTGCGCGTTCAAGGGTGCGAACCAGGCCCAGGCTGATTGAAGTCAGGCCGACACCAAAGTCGGTCGGCGCAATGAAAAATGTTTGCATGCGTGCTTCTCGAAATAAAGCGGTGCAAGGAATCAACGGCCAAGGGTAGCGCTATCGGCCGCCTGTGCACACCAGCCACAGGCGAAAGCCTGGCCGATGCGCTGCTGGCGCTGAGCGGCATCGAGCACCCACGGGCGCGCCTGCCAAGGGGGTTGGTGGCGAAGGTGCTGAGTGTGGCCGCACGACAACTCGACCACCCAGTGGCCTTCTTCGTCCTGATGGAAGCCGGTGATCCGACTGATGGGCTGTTCCTCGGCCGAGGCGCGTTCGCAATCGGGCGATGGCTTGGTTACACTTGTCCGCTCTACATACTTTTGCAAAAGGTCTTGCCCCATGCTGATCGCCGCCAACAAGGCTGTCTCCATCGACTATACCCTGACCAACGACGCCGGGGAGACCATCGACAGCTCCGCCGGTGGCGCGCCGCTGGTTTACCTGCACGGTGCCGGCAACATCATCCCGGGCCTGGAAAAAGCCCTGGAAGGCAAACAGGCCGGTGACGAGCTGAATGTCTCCATCGAGCCGGAAGACGCGTACGGTGAATACCTGGCCGAGCTGGTCAGCACCCTGAACCGCAGCCTGTTCGAAGGCGTCGACGAGCTGGAAGTCGGCATGCAGTTCCACGCCTCGGCGCCGGATGGCCAGATGCAGATCGTCACCATTCGCGACCTCGACGGCGACGACGTTACCGTTGACGGCAACCACCCGCTGGCCGGCCAGCGCCTGACCTTCCAGGTCAAGGTTGTCGACGTGCGTGATGCCAGCGAAGAAGAAATCGCTCACCGTCACATCCACGGTGAAGGTGGCCATCACCACTGATTTTCTGCGCTAAGCTCAGAGAGTCGCCAGGCGCTCGGGCAAGCCATTTGCCTTCCCAATGGGAGGTGGACGGCTTGGACGAGCGCTTTTTTATTGGGCGGATTTCGCCCACGCGGCCATCGGGAACCTGAGAGGGGAATACATCATGAGTGCATTTCACGACCTGAAGTTGGAGGCACTGAACGGCGGGGATCTGCCCCTCGCACCGTTCAAGGGCCAAGTGGTGCTGGTGGTCAACGTTGCCTCCAAGTGTGGCCTGACGCCGCAATACGCTTCGCTGGAAAAGCTGCAACAGCAGTTCAAGGGCAAGGGTTTCAGCGTGCTGGGGCTGCCCTGCAACCAGTTTGCCGGCCAGGAGCCTGGCAGCGAGAAGGAAATCCAGGAATTCTGCAGCCTCAACTACGGTGTCAGCTTCCCCTTGGGCGCCAAGCTGGAGGTCAATGGGCCGCAACGCCACTCGCTGTATCGCCTGCTGGCGGGGGAGGGGGCCGAATTCCCCGGTGACATCAGCTGGAACTTCGAAAAGTTTCTGGTAGGCAAGGACGGCCGCGTGCTGGCGCGCTTCTCGCCGCGCACTGCGCCGGATGACCCTACCGTGGTTCAGGCCATCGAGAAGGCCCTGGGCTAAGGTTTTTGCTCAGCCGCGCGGGGCTGTCGAACCTGGCTTGATCGCCAGCGCAGTGCCCGGGGCCTGTTGCGCCGCGCCTGCGCGTTGTTTGCAGGCACCATACAGATAGCCCTCGAACTGCTCGACAATCGCCGGCCAGCCTTGGCGGCTGGCGTGTTGACGGGCATTCAGGCGTACTCGGCGCAGGGTTTCTTCCTCTTCCAGTAGCCAGCAGGCGGCATCGATAAAGGCCGCCTGGTCCCCGGGCATGGCCAGCGCGCCGCTGTGCCCATGACGAAGATGTTGCGCGGCCGCCGCCTCATCGTAGGCCACCACCGCCAGCCCCGAAGCCATGCCTTCGAGTACCACGTTGCCAAAGGTTTCGGTCAGGCTTGGGAACAGGAACAGGTCACCGCTGGCATAGTGCTCGGCCAGTGCCTCACCGCGCTGGGCGCCACAGAGCACGGCATCAGCCACCTGTTGTTCAAGGGCGGCGCGCTGTGGGCCGTCGCCGACCACGATCAAGCGCAGGCGCTTCTGTGGATAAGTCTGCTTCAGCGCGTCCAGGCACGGGCGCAGCAGCCCCAGGTTCTTTTCTGCCGCCAAGCGCCCGACATGCAGCACGGCGATATCGTCCGGGCCAAGCCCCCAGCTTTCACGCAGCACCTGGCTGCGCCGGGCCGGGTTGAACAGGCAGGCATCGACCCCGCGGGCCAGCAGTTCCAGGCGCTCGAAACCACGGCGTTCAAGCTCCAGGCGCTGGCTGATGCTGGGCACCAGCGTGATGGCCGTACGGCGATGGAACCAGCGCAGGTAGTGGGTGAGCAGGCGTGCCAGCAAACCCAAGCCATATTGGCCGGAGTACTGCGGGAAGTTGGTATGGAAACCGCTGACCACCGGCACCCCCAGGCGCCGTGCCGCGCGCAGCGCACTCAGCCCCAATGGCCCTTCGGTAGCGATGTACAGCACATCCGGGCGTTGTCTGCGCCAGCGCCGCAGCAGCTTGTGCATGGACACTTCGCCCCATTGCAGGCCGGGGTAGCCGGGCAAGCCCCAACCGCGGCATAGCATCAGTTGCGGGTCGTTGTGCACCGGCGCTTCGCCGGCTTGGCGTGGGCGCACGATCTCGATGTCATGCCCGCGTTGGCGCAACCCTTCGCTGAGGCGGCCAAGGGTATTGGCGACACCGTTGATCTCCGGTGGGAAGGTTTCGCTGACGAGGGTGATACGCAGGGCGGGTGTATTCATGACAAAAAGTGTCCGCCTGCAGCATTGCGCGCATGTGACGGCCTTGTGACGTGCAGGTGACGCCTGATCGCCGGTTGTTTCAACGGTGTGAATATTTGCCTGCAGGGTGCTCAAGAACCTGCCACCGCCAGCCGATGAAGATGCATTCGATTACGTGCTGCGCTCCAGGAGAGCGGGAATGTTCAACAACAAGCTCAAGCAAGAAATCCAGCAACTGCGTGAAGACCTGCTGTCGGTCGAACAGGTCAAGAGCAGCCTCGACAGCGAGATGCTGGTGCTCCAGCTCGACCCCCAAGGACGGATCGAGATGGTCAACGGCAACTTCGAGAGCGAGATGCTCTACCGTGCCGACCAACTGCTTGGACGCAAACTCGAGGACATTGTCCCGGCCCATGTGAAGACGCTGGATTTCTATCAGCGCATGAAAAGCGCCATCAGCCGTGGCGAGCACCTCAACGGGGCGTTCCGCCTGCTGCGTGGCAATGGCCAGGAAGCGTGGCTGCGCTCCATCCTGCAGCCGGTGAAGAACAGCGAAGGGCGCATCAAGTATTTCACCCTGCACTCGAGCGACCTTACCCGCACCATCGAAACCTCACGCGAGCACGAAAGCCTGATCAAGGCATTGATGCGCTCGACCGCCGTGATCGAATTTGGCCTCGATGGCACCATTCTGACCGCCAATGAACGCTTTCTGACGACGGTCGGCTACCGCCTCGAACAGATCCGCGGCAAGCATCACCGCATCTTCTGCGAGCCTGCAGAAGCCAATTCGCCAGGCTATCAGGCGTTCTGGGACAAGCTGCGCCGTGGCGAATACATCGCTGAACGCTTCAAGCGCATCGACGCCCATGGCCGGGTAGTGTGGCTGGAGGCGTCCTACAACCCGATCTTCGATGCCCATGACGTGCTGTACAAGGTGGTCAAGTTCGCCACCGTGATCACCGACCAGGTCAACCAGGAGCAGGCGGTTGCCGAGGCGGCGGACATCGCCTTCAACACTTCGCTGGGCACGGACACCAGCGCGCGCAAGGCCACCGAGGTGGTGACGCAAACCGTAAGCGTCATGCGTGGGCTGGAGGCGTCGATGCAGGAGGCGGCCGAGGGTATCCAGGCGCTGGACACTCAGTCGCGGGTGATCGGCTCGATCATCAAGACCATCAGCGACATTGCCGGGCAGACCAACCTGCTGGCGCTCAACGCCGCCATCGAGGCAGCCCGTGCGGGGGAGCAGGGGCGGGGGTTTGCCGTGGTCGCCGACGAAGTACGCCAGTTGGCCTCGCGTACCAGCACTGCCACCGAGGAGATTGCCCGGGTCGTGCAGCAGAACGAGCAATTGGCCCAGGCTGCGGTGGCGATCATCGACACCAGCAAGCGCCAGGCCGAGCAGGGGCTGGCGCTTGCCGATGAGACTGGCAACGTGATCGTCGAGATTCAGGACGGGGCGAAGCGGGTGGTGGACGTGGTGGGGCAGTTTTCCAGCCGACTGGCTCAGTGATTGTTGTTGTAGGAGCGGCCTTGCCGGGGCGCCGGACCGGTCGGAAAGGGTCGCGTAGCGGCCCCAGGTTCTGTGGCGCAGCAAAAATCGCCGGGGCCGCTTTGCGACCCTTTCCGACCGGTCCGGCGCCCCGGCAAGGCCGCTCCTACACCAGCGCGTGCCAGGCTCAGTTACGCTCGCGTACCCAGAACAGGGTGGCACCGGCCACCGCCGCCGGCATCATCAGCACGTTCACCACCGGCACCATCAGCGCCAAGTAGGTGATGCCGCCAAAGCCCAGCGACTGCCAGCGCTTGCTGCGCAGCCAGGCGAGCATGTCCTGCCAGCTCATCTTGTTGTTGTCCGCCGGGTAGTCGATGTACTGGATAGCCATCATCCATACCCCAAAGATCAGCCACAGCGGCGCCGCGATCACGTTGACCACGGGGATCAGCGACAGGATGAACAGGCCGATCGCCCGGGGCAGGAAGTAGCCCAGCTTGCGCATCTCGCGGCCAAAGGTGCGCGGCACCATGGCCACCAGCTCAGCCCAGCTGAACGCGGGGAAATTGTCTTCGCCGCGCACCACCACTTCGACCTTTTCGGCCAGAAAACCATTGAACGGCGCGGCAATGACGTTGGCCACCAGGGTGAAGGTGAAGAACACCATCAGCACCACCAGGGCGACGAACAGTGGCCAGAGAATGTACGTGAGGAAGTTCAACCAGCTTGGCAGGGTCGGCATCAGCGCGTCGACCCACACACTGAACTGGTGGCCGGCAAAGTAGATCAGGCCGCCGAACAGCAGCAGGTTGACCGCCAGGGGCAGCAGCACGAACAACCGCAGGTTCGGGCTCAGCACCAGTTTCAGGCCTTCGCGCAGATACTGGGGGCCAGAGAGGACAGGGGCTTGCATCGAGACACTCCGAACATAAGGAAAACGCGCTGACCTTACCGAGTTTGTTGCGCCGACGAAAGGCGGGCGATGTCGGCGAAACCGGCTGTAACAAAAGCACCAGGGCATTTTTCGTGAATGAAATTGCTGAATAGACGATGCCTATGAGGTGGATTGTCGAAGGATATTTCCTTAATCTTTGCGACCTCGCTACAGTGCGCTCAACTTTTAGGTTCTGGACCGACGCGTAGTAGCCTTCCCCAAGGTTGCGTGGGTCCTTTTTAAATTCCAGCTGGCACCGCCGGCACACCGATGCTGGCCCCGTGCGGCCGGCTCGACAGGAGTTCGACATGTCTGAAGTACGTCATTCGCGCGTCATCATCCTCGGTTCCGGCCCTGCCGGTTACAGCGCCGCAGTTTATGCCGCCCGTGCCAACCTCAAGCCGCTGCTGATCACCGGCATGCAGGCCGGTGGCCAGCTGACGACCACCACCGAAGTCGACAACTGGCCGGGCGACCCCCATGGCCTGACCGGCCCAGCCCTGATGCAGCGCATGCAAGAGCACGCCGAGCGCTTCGAGACCGAGATCGTCTTCGACCACATCAACGCTGTCGACCTGGCCAACAAGCCATTCACCCTGCAAGGTGACAGTGGCACCTATACCTGCGACGCGCTGATCGTTGCCACTGGCGCCAGCGCCCGCTACCTGGGCCTGCCGTCGGAAGAAACCTTCATGGGCAAGGGTGTTTCGGCCTGCGCGACCTGTGACGGCTTCTTCTACCGCAACAAGCCGGTAGCCGTTGTCGGCGGCGGCAACACCGCGGTTGAAGAGGCGCTGTACCTGGCCAACATCGCCAGCAAGGTGACCTTGGTTCACCGTCGCGAAACCTTCCGTGCCGAGAAGATTCTGGTCGACAAGCTCAACGCCCGCGTGGCCGAAGGAAAGATCGAGCTCAAGCTCAACGCCACCCTGGACGAAGTACTGGGTGACAACATGGGCGTGACCGGTGCGCGCCTGAAGAACAACGATGGCAGCAGCGACGAAATCAAGGTCGACGGCGTGTTCATCGCCATTGGCCACACGCCGAACACGTCGCTGTTCGAAGGCCAGCTGACCCTCAAGGACGGCTACCTGGTGGTCAATGGCGGCCGTGAAGGCAACGCCACTGCCACCAATGTCGAAGGTGTGTTCGCAGCGGGCGACGTGGCTGACCACGTCTACCGTCAGGCCATCACCTCGGCCGGTGCAGGCTGCATGGCGGCGCTGGACGTCGAGCGTTACCTGGACGGCTTGGCCAACGCCTCGTTCTGATCCGACGCTCGAAAAAAACCGGCCATCTGGCCGGTTTTTTCATGCCTGCAATTTTCTGCGCCTTCAGAGGCTCAAGCGCATCGACAAGTCCACCGCCTTCACATCCTTGGTCATGGCACCAATGGAGATGTAATCGACGCCGGTTTCGGCAATCACCCGCAAGGTGCTCTCGTTGACGCCGCCGCTGGCCTCAAGTTTGGCCTTGCCTGCGGTGATGCGTACGGCTTCGCGCATTTCATCCAGGGTCAGCTCGTCGAGCATGATGATATCCGCCCCCGCACTCAGGGCTTGGCGCAGTTCGTCCAGGCTTTCGACCTCGATTTCCACCGGCTTGCCAGGGGCGATGCGGTGCGCTGCTGCCACCGCTTCAGGCACGCCACCGCTGGCGGCGATGTGGTTTTCCTTGATCAGGAAGGCATCGTAAAGGCCGATGCGGTGGTTGTCGCAACCGCCACAGGTGACTGCGTACTTTTGCGCCAGGCGCAGGCCGGGCAGAGTTTTGCGGGTGTCGAGCAGGCGCACCTGGGTGCCGTCGACCAGGTCGGCCAGAAAGCGCGCGCGCGTGGCGACGCCAGACAGCATCTGCAAGAAGTTGAGCGCACTGCGCTCACCGCTGAGCAGCGAGCGTGCCGGGCCTTCCAGGTGGAACAGCGGCTGGTTGGCCAGCGCGCGGTCGCCGTCGGCAACTTGCCAGTGCACGGCTACCCGCGGGTCGAGCTGGCGGAACACGGCGTCGACCCAGGCGGTGCCGGCGATCACGCAGTCTTCGCGGGTAATGATGGTCGCCTTGGCCAGGCGCTCGGCCGGGATCAGCTGCGCGGTGATGTCGCCACTGCCGATGTCCTCCAGCAGCGCGCGGCGCACGTTGGCTTCGATTTCGGCGGTCAGGTCGGCGAGGCGTAGGTTCGGCATGGTCGGCTCCACAAGCTAGATGCCGGCGATTATAGGGCAGGGGGCCGGTGTGTACAGCGCCCTGGCGGGTGACCTTTGGTCGGTCGGTGTGAGCATCTGCGGCAAAGCAGGGTCATTTGCCTGCACGCGAAACGGCGCTGGCAGCTATCAGATTTTTTGCCGATAATAGTGCCCAGTATTTGGCGTCATAGCTTTGACGAATTATTGCCCGCTCGGGCAAGCGAGCCTGCAAGGAGTTCGGGATGCATAAAGAAGGCAAGGTGGTGCCGCTGGCGGCAGCCATCGACAGAGGGGCGCGCACGCCTCTGCCTTGCCTTCCGGTATTGCTCCTGCAAGTGCGCGACAAGGCTGCACTGCAATTGCGCCAAGGCCTGCAAGCCTTGTTCGACAACGCCGACGACACCCTGTTCGAGATGGCCGACAAGGCCTTCGAGCGCTGCGACCAGAACCTGTATTTTGAAGCGATGCGCGACTTGCGCCTGAAGCGCAAAAGCATCGAGCGGGGCTTTCTCGATACCTTCTACGACACCTTCGCCAGCATCGGCAAGGTGGACCCCTTGGGGTGCCTGGGAGAAACGCAAAGCGCCGCCAGCAAGGCGCAACTGGAGCGTGCATCGGCGCTTGAAGGGATGGTTGCGCGGGTGCTCTCGCGTGACGGCGTTGCCCTCCAGCAATTGGGCCTGCGCTTGCAGGCCTTGCTCGATCGCCCTGTAGGCGAGCGGCAGAACCCGGTCGGGCCTGCTGCCTTGTGCGGTTATTTTCTCGAAGCGGGCCGCAACCTGGGGGTCGGTTTGCGGGTGAAGCTGGTGTTGCTCAAGCTCTTCGAGCGCTACGTGCTGCGTGATGTGGATGTGCTTTATGCAGAGGCCAACCAGTTGCTGGCCGCCGCCGGCGTGCTGCCCGAGTTGCAACCCGCACCGCGTCGGCGTGCCGAGGACCGGCGCATGGGGCCCGGGCGCCGGCCGGCAAACCTGGAGGCACAGGGGCAGGTGGGCGCGGACAGTGCGGGGCAAGCGTACTTTGCTTCGCTGCAGGCACTGCTGGCCCCGGCGCGTGGGCAGATCGCACCGCGGTTGCAGGCTGTGGCCGCTGCCCTGCCGATCAGCACCGGCGACCTGCTGCGCCTGCTCTCGCACCTGCAACACTATGTGCCCGCCACCCAGGCGGCAGATGACTTCGAACTCGGCCAGCAGCTTGAGCAACTGCTGTTGCGCGTCAGTGTGCGCAGTGGCACCCGCCGGCGCATCGCCACCGCCGATGAAGACATGATCAACTTGGTAGGCTTGCTGTTCGGCTATATCCACAATGACCACAACCTGCCGCCCAGCCTGCGGGCGCTGATCGCGCGTTTGCATATCCCGCTGCTCAAGGTCGCGCTGCTCGACAAGGGGCTGTTCAGCCGTGCCAGCCACCCGGCCCGCCGCCTGCTCAACGAGATCGCTGCTGCTGCGATCGGCTGGGAGCAGGGCGGTGAGGGCCTGCGCGACAGTTTGCATCTGCGGGTGGAGCGAATCATTCAGCGCCTGCTCAACGATTACACCGAGGACGCGTGCCTGTTCGCCGAACTGCTCGACGAGTTCCTTGCCTTCAGCCACGACGAGCGCCGCCGCAACGATCTGCTCGAGCAGCGCACGCGCGACGCCGAAGAGGGCCGGGCGCGCACCTTGCAGGCCCGCCTGCGGGTGCAGCAGGTGCTCAACCAGCGTCTGCGCGGGCGGGTGTTGCCGCAGGTGGTGGTGCAGATGCTGGTGCAGGCCTGGAGCCAGGTGCTGCTGCTGGCGTGGCTCAAGCAGGGCGAAGGCTCGCAGGTGTGGCGTGATGCCCTGGCCACCATGGACACCCTGCTCGCCAGCATTGCCCCGCATCAGGCCTGCGAGCAACTGCTGCAACAGGTGCCAGGCCTGCTCAAGGCCTTGCGTGAAGGCCTGGCTGGCGTAGCGCTGGACTCGTCCGCCACCCGCGACTTCTTCCAGCAACTGGAGCAATTGCACCTGCGTGCCTGCTCGGCTTGCTTACCGCCATTGGCCGATGACAACCCGGCGTTGCAAGAGGTACGGGTAGCCGAGGACATCGTCCTGGCGCTTGCCGAAGAGCCGGCCTGTGCGCCCTTGCACATTGCCGACGGGTTCGCCGCGCAACTGCGCCAGGTGCAGCGCCTGCGTATCGGCACCTGGGTCGAGGTGTTCGATGAAGACGACCCACTGCGCTGCAAGCTGGTGGCACGTATCGACAGCAATGATCGGCTGGTCTTCGCCAATCGCACGGGCATGAAGGTGCGAGAATGGAGCACTGGCAGCCTGGCCCAGGCGCTGCAGCGGGGGGATGCGCGGGTGCTCGATGACGGCTTGCTGTTCGAACGGGCGCTGGAGTCGGTGCTTGAAGGGCTGCGGCAACAGCAGGTGCATTGACCCCCTTACAATGATTCACATGCAAACGGCCTCGCCCGCAGGGCATACTGCTGTTCTGTACCCGGCGTTTTTCAGGATCTGCCCCCATGCAATTGGACCGTGCCACCGGCTGGTTCCACGGAATCACCCACTGCCCTTCGCCGAACTTCAACGCGCGCCCCGAGGGCGAGTCGATATCCCTGCTGGTGATCCACAACATCAGCCTGCCGCCCGCGTGTTTCGGCACCGGCAAGGTTCAGGAATTCTTCCAGAACCGCCTGGACGCCAATGAGCACCCCTATTTCCAGAGCATCTGCCAGCTGACGGTGTCGGCGCACCTGTTCGTCGAGCGCGATGGTGCCGTGACCCAGTTTGTGTCGTTGCTCGACCGCGCCTGGCATGCTGGCGTCTCCAGCTTCGACGGGCGTGAAGGCTGCAACGACTTTTCCATCGGTATCGAACTCGAAGGCACTGACGACCTGCCTTACACCGATGCCCAGTACGCCACGCTGGCGCAGCTTACCCGGCAGATCCGCAGCGCCTGGCCGGTCATCGGTCTCGCGCGCATCCAGGGCCACAGCGACATTGCGCCGGTGCGCAAGACCGACCCAGGCCCGGCATTCGACTGGGGTCGCTATCGCCAAACCGTGAAGGATAACGAGGACTACCCATGAGTTTTCTGGTTCTGCTGCTGGCGCTGTGGGTCGAGAAGTTCTCGGCACTGCGCCATCAAGTACAGCGCGATGGTTTTTTCCTGGGCGAGATGGTGCGCCTGGAGCGCAGCGGCAAGGTGCAGCCGTGGTGGACGCTGGCCATTCTGGTGCTGGCGCCGGTAGCGGTGCTGGTACTGCTGCTGCATGTGCTGGAGCCGGTGGCCTATGGCCTGCTGGCATTGCCGGTACACCTGCTGGTGCTGGTCTACAGCCTGGGCCGCGGCGATGCGAAGGCGGCGCTGGGGCCGTTTCGCGATGCCTGGCGGCGCGGTGATGATCAGGCCGCCCTGCACGTTGCCGAGCGCGATCTGGGCCTGGTGGCCGACGACCCCCACAGCTTGCTGGTGCGCGTGCAGGGCTATTTGCTGTGGCAGGCTTACCAAAGCTTCTTTGCCGTTATCTTCTGGTATTTCGTGCTCGGCCCAGGTGCTGCGTTGGCCTATCGCCTGCTGGCGCTGTGCGGCGAGCACAGCAATCAGCCTGCGCTCAAGGCGCGTGCCGAGCAATTGCGGCACATCATGGACTGGTTGCCGGTGCGGGTGCTGGCCTTGAGCTTCGCGCTGGTCGGCAATTTCGTCGCGGTGACCCGCGTCATGCTGCACGAACTGCTCAACTGGCACATCAGCGCCGGGCACCTGGTGGCCCGGGTCGGCCGGATTGCCGACGATATTCCCGAGGAAGAAGACAGCCAGCGTGGGTTGAGCCGGTTGGACAGCCTGTGGGAGTTGCTGTTGCGCTGCGCGGTGCTGTGGTACGCCGGGTTCGCGTTGTGGACGGTGTTGGTCTGAGCCTACCCAGGTTAGCTGGCTACCAGCCAAACAGCTCGCAGGCATTGCGGCTGCTGGCGGCGGCCAGTTGCTCGACATCGACCCCCATCACCTGCGCCAGCGCCGCCGCGATCTCAGGCAAGTGCTCCGGGCTGTTGCGCTCACCCGGGTACATCACCGGGGCCATGTCCGGCGCATCGGTCTCCAGCACGACGCTCTCCAGCGGTAGCCGTGCCAGGGTTTTGCGCAGCCGCAACGCCTGGGGCCAGGTGGCTGCCCCGCCAAGGCCAAGGCGAAACCCGAGCTTGATGTATTCACGCGCTTCTTCGTAACTGCCCGCAAACGCATGGATCACCCCCGCCCGCGCCGGCTTGTAGCGCTTGAGCGTGGCAATCACCTGGGCGTGGCTGCGGCGCACATGCAGCAAGGCGGGCAGTGCGAAGTCGCAGGCCAGTTGCAACTGGGCCTCGAACAGCGCCTGTTGGCGGCCCTTGTCCAGTGCTTCGAGGTAGTAGTCCAGCCCGAACTCACCCACAGCGCACAGGCGCGGGTCGCCGCGCAGGCGGTCCAGCCAGTCGCGCAGTTGGGTAAGGTGCTCGGGGCGATGCTGGTCGAGATAGACCGGATGCAGCCCAAGGGCTGCAAACACCTGCGTCTCGGCGCAGGCCAGGTCCCATACCCGCTGGAAGTTCGCCTGATACACCCCCAGCACCACCATGCGTTCAACCCCTCGCGCCGCCGCGTTGGCCAGCAGGCGCGGGCGGTCGGCATCGAAGTTGGGGAAGTCGAGGTGGGTGTGGGTGTCGATCAGGCGCATGCTCAGCCCGCTGTGATCCGTTGCTTGAAGGTTCGACCGATGGCGTGTACGCCGGGTTCGTAGCGTTTTTCCTCGATTGCAGCCAGGGCCAGCTCCAGTGCGGTGGCAGCAATCAGCCCGTGCTGCTGGGCCATGGCATTGACCGGAAGCAGCAGGAAATCGAGCAGTTGATTGTCACCGAAGGTGCCCAGCTGCAGCTGGCGCGAGTCGGCGGGGCGCGCCTGCAGGGTGTCGAACACGCCTTGCAGCAGCACGTAGGAGGTGGTGACCAAGGCGTCGGGCAACCCCCCTTGCTCGTCGATCAGTTGCTGCATCAGGCGCTGGCCGCATTCGCGGCTGAATGCCTCGCCCTGGTAACGCCGCACTTCACCGGCATAGCCCTGCAGCGCTTGATCGAAGCCGCCGGCACGGGCCTGGCTGACCGAAAGCTCTGGGCGTGCGCCGATCAGGGCGATGCTGCGCGGGGCAGCGCTTAGCAGGCTGGCCGCCAGCTGGCGGCTGGCATCGCGATCATCGCTGATGACCGAGCAGAAGTGCGCTGGGTCCAGGCGGCGGTCGATGGCGATCACCGGCAGGCCCTTGTCCTGCAGCTCACGGTAGCTGTCGTCTTCCACCGGCAGGCAGCTGGCGACGAACAGGGCATCGCAACGGCGGGCGCGGAACAGTTGCTGCAACTGGCGCTCGCTGTCGGGCTGGTCATCGCTGCTGGCAATCAGCAGTTGATAGCCCCGGGCACGGGCGCCTTGTTCCAGTTGCTTGGCGATGCGGGCGTAGCTGGGGTTCTCAAGGTCAGGGAGAATGAAGCCCAACGTGCGGGTGTGCCGGCTGCGCAGGCCGGCGGCTTGCGGGTTGGGCGTGAAGCCATGGGCCTCGACCACCGCGCGCACGCGCTCGACAGTGCCGCTGCTGATGCGCTGCTGTTCGGCCTTGCCATTGATGACGTAGCTGGCAGTGGTCACGGACACACCGGCCAGACGGGCGATATCGCTGAGTTTCACCGAATTTTCCTTATTATTACCGGGGCTGGCTGCGAGGCCTGACCGGGTAGTTTGACCCGGAGTTGCCACCGCGCGCAGACGACCATTGTCGCAATTGTCCGACAGGATGGGGCTTTTTCCTGGGGAGATTATCGAGTAACGTGGCCGCCTGGTCAGGTTAAACGTTTCAGCTGCCAAATATTCTGCCTTGGCTGCCGTCTGTGCAAGGCTGTTGAACTGGCCGTTTTCGTGAATTTCACAACAATAACCTCAGTACCCGACTTTGGGCACTGTAAAAGGAGAAGGTCATGCTCGAGCTCGCCACAGGGCAGATAGCCATGGGCCAGAAGGCCGCGGACAAGGCCGAGGCATTGCGCCTGCTGGCGGACCAACTGGTTGCCGACGGCCTGGTCGCCGAGGGTTACCTGCAAGGCCTGCAGGCCCGCGAGGCGCAGGGCTCGACCTTCCTCGGCCAGGGCATTGCCATCCCCCACGGCACCCCGCAGACCCGCGACCTGGTGCATACCACCGGGGTGCGTCTGCTGCAGTTCCCCGAAGGCGTGGACTGGGGCGATGGCCAGGTGGTCTACCTGGCCATCGGTATCGCTGCCCGCTCTGACGAACACTTGCGCTTGCTGCAACTGCTGACCCGCGCCCTGGGCGAGACCGACCTCGCCGAAGCGCTGCGCCGGGCCAGCTCTGCCGAGGCCTTGCTCAAGTTGTTGCAAGGTGCGCCGCAAGCCTTGGCGCTGGATGCGCAACTGGTCGGCCTGAACCTGCCGGCCGAAGACTTCGACGAACTGGCCTGGCGCGGTGCGCGCTTGCTGCAGCGCGCCGGTTGCGTCGACAGTGGCTTTGCCGCCGTGCTGCAACAGGCCGAGCCGCTGCCACTGGGCGAGGGCCTGTGGTGGCTGCACAGCGAGCGCCAGGTGCGCCAGCCTGGCCTGGCATTCATTACCCCGCAGCAACCGCTGCGTTACCGCGACCAACCGCTCAACGGCCTGTTCTGCCTGGCAAGCCTTGGCGCTGCCCATCAGGCCTTGCTCGAGCGCCTGTGCGAAGTGCTGATCGAAGGGCGCGGGCAAATGCTCTACCAGGCCACCAGCAGCCGCGCGGTACTGCAGGTGCTGGGCGGCGAGGCGCCGGCAGATTGGCCCAGCGCGCGCATCGTGCTGGCCAACTCGCATGGTTTGCACGCCCGCCCGGCCAAGGTGCTGGCACAACTGGCCAAGGGGTTTGAGGGCGAAGTCCGTGTGCGCCTGACCGACAGCGCGCAACCCGCCGTGTCGGTCAAGAGCTTGAGCAAGTTGCTCAGCCTCGGTGCCCGCCGTGGCCAGGAGCTGGAACTGATTGCCGAACCCGGCATCGCCGCTGATGCGCTGCCGGTGCTGCTGGCGGCCATCGAGCAGGGCCTGGGCGAGGACGTCGAGCCGCTGCCACAAAGCGCCGCAGCGGTTGCCGTCCCGCCGCAGGAGGTGCTGCAGGCACCCGCCGCAGGTAGCCGGATTCAGGGCGTCGGCGCGGCCCCCGGCATTGCCAGTGGCCCGGCGCACGTCTGCGTCGAGCGCGCCATCGACTACCCGCTGCGCGGTGAGTCCCCCGCCCAGGAACGGGTCAAGCTGCGCGAGGCCCTGGCAACGGTAAACGGCGAGTTGCAAGCGCTGGTCCAGCGCAGCGACAAGGCCATCGGCGAGATTTTCGTCACCCACCAGGAAATGCTCGCCGACCCGGCGTTGGCTGATGATGTCGAGCAGCGCCTGGCCCAAGGCGAGAGCGCCCCTGCGGCATGGATGGCGGTGATCGAGGCGGCCGCCCGGCAGCAGGAGTCGCTGCACGACGCCTTGCTCGCCGAGCGTGCCGCCGACCTGCGCGACATCGGCCGCCGCGTGCTGGCCCAGTTGTGCGGCGTGCAGGCGCAGGTCGAGCCCGACCAGCCGTATGTACTGGTGATGACCGAGGTCGGCCCTTCCGATGTGGCCAGGCTGGACCCAAGCCGGGTCGCCGGCATCGTCACCGCCCAGGGCGGGGCGACTGCTCACAGTGCCATCGTCGCCCGCGCCTTGGGCATCCCGGCGGTGGTCGGCGCCGGTGCAGCGATTCTGCTGCTCGATGGCGGCACGCCATTGTTGCTCGATGGGCAACGCGGTGTGGTGAACATCGCGCCAGCCGCCGCCGAACTGCAACGCGCCCTGGCCGAGCGCGACCAGCGTGAGCAGCGCCTGCAGGCGGCCTGGGCCAACCGTCATGAACCGGCTGTTACCCGTGATGGCCATGCCGTCGAAGTCTTTGCCAACATCGGCGAGAGCAGCGGTATCGACAAGGTCGTGGAGCAGGGCGCAGAAGGCGTCGGCTTGCTGCGCACCGAGCTGATTTTCATGGCCCACCCCCAGGCGCCGGACGTGGCCACCCAGGAAGCCGAGTACCGCCGCGTGCTCGACGGCCTGGGTGGGCGGCCGCTGGTGGTGCGCACCCTGGATGTCGGCGGCGACAAGCCGCTGCCTTACTGGCCGATCGCTGCCGAAGACAACCCCTTCCTCGGGGTGCGCGGTGTGCGTTTGACCTTGCAGCGCCCACAGGTGATGGAAGACCAGTTGCGCGCCTTGCTGCGCGCTGCCGACCAGCGCCCGCTGCGGATCATGTTCCCGATGGTCGGCCAGGTGCACGAATGGCGTGAAGCGCGGGCCATGGTCGATCGCCTGCGTGAGGAAATTCCGGTGGCCGACCTGCAACTGGGCATCATGGTCGAGGTGCCCTCGGCGGCCCTGCTGGCGCCGCAGCTGGCCCGTGAAGTGGACTTCTTCAGCATCGGCACCAACGACCTGACCCAATACACCCTGGCCATCGACCGTGGCCACCCGAGCCTGTCGGTCCAGGCCGACGGCCTGCACCCGGCGGTGTTGAGCCTGATCGACATGACCGTGCGCGCTGCCCATGCCGAAGGCAAGTGGGTGGGCGTGTGCGGTGAGCTGGCCGCCGACCCGCAGGCGGTCGCCGTGCTGCTTGGCCTGGACGTTGACGAGTTGAGCGTCGCCGCCCGCAGCATTGCCGAAGTCAAGGCCCTGGTCCGCCAGGCCGATCACCAGACGGCCCGCGCCCTGGCGCGCGAGGCCTTGCAACAAGACAGCGCCGCGGCGGTTCGCGCGCTGGTGGAGCGTTACTGATGGCCAAGATCCTCACCCTCACCCTGAACCCGGCGCTGGACATCACCATCGGCCTCGATACCTTGCGCCCAGGGCACGTCAACCGTAGCCAGGCGCAGCACAGCCATGCCGCCGGCAAAGGACTGAACGTCGCTCAGGTACTGGCCGATCTGGGCCACAGCGTCACCGTTGGCGGCTTCCTCGGGCAGGGCAACCTGCAGCCGTTCGAAGCCTTGATCGACTGGCGTGGTTTTACCGATTGCTTTGTCCGCGTAGCGGGCGAGACGCGCAGCAACATCAAGCTGGTCGAAGCCGATGGCCGCGTGACCGACATCAACGGCCAGGGGCCAGAGGTCGACGAGGCCGCCCGCGTTGCGTTGCTGCGGCGGCTGGAGCAGGTCGCCCCTGGGCATGATGCGGTGGTGGTGGCCGGCAGCCTGCCCCGCGGTATCAGCCCTGAGTGGTTCCGCCAGTTGCTCGAACAACTGAAGGCTCAGGGCCTGAAAATTGCCCTGGACAGCAGTGGCGAAGCGCTGCGTGCCGGCCTGCAATGCGCGCCGTGGTTGGTCAAACCCAATACCGAGGAACTTGGCGAGGTGCTTGGCCTGGCGGTGCAAAGCCCGGCGCAGCAACGCGCGGCGGCCGAGCGCCTGCTGGCCAGTGGCATCGAGCATGTGGTGGTGTCCGCCGGCGAGCAGGGCGTCAGTTGGTTCGCCCGCGACCTGGCCGTGCATGCCCAGCCGCCCAAGGTACGGGTTGCCAGCACCGTGGGCGCGGGGGATTCGCTGGTGGCAGGCATGGTCCATGGCCTGCTGCTTGGCGAGGCGCCCGCGCAGACCTTGCGCCGAGCCACCGCCATCGCCGCCCAGGCCGTGACCCAGGTCGGTTTCGGCATTCGTGACCGCGAGCAACTGGCACGCCTGGAAGCGGGCGTGCAAGTGACAGAACAACAAGAGGGTTGCCGATGAACATTGCCATTGTCACCGCCTGCCCCAACGGCCAGGTGTCCAGCGTGCTGAGCGCGCGTCTGCTGGCTGCAGCTGCCCAGCGTCGTGGCTGGAGCACCAGCGTCGAGGTGGAGGACGCCGAGCACCCCGAGCGGCAGCTGACGCCGGCACAGATCAGCGAAGCCGACTGGGTATTGGTGGTCAGCACCGGGCCAGTGGACCTGGCCCGTTTTGTCGGCAAGCGCGTGTACCAGAGCACACCGTCCCAGGCGTTGGCCGACCGCGAGGGTTTCCTCGACGAGGCGGCGGCCAAGGCCCAGCTGTTGGCCGAGGTGCCCGGCAGCCCGGTCGCGGTGAGTGGCGCTGGCACGCGGATCGTCGCGGTGACTGCCTGCCCGACCGGCGTCGCGCACACCTTCATGGCCGCAGAGGCCTTGCAGCAGGCCGCGCAGCAGCAGGGCTACCAACTTACCGTGGAGACTCAAGGGTCGGTAGGCGCGCGTAACCCACTGTCCGCCCAAGCCATCGCCGAGGCCGACGTGGTGCTGCTGGCCGCCGACATCGAAGTGCCCACGGCGCGTTTCGCCGGCAAGCGCATCTACCGCTGCGGCACCGGCATCGCCCTCAAGCAGGCTGGCGCCACCCTGGACAAGGCCCTGGCCGAAGCCAAGGTCGAACATGCCGCCGATGCCGCTGCGGCCTCCAGCGCCGGGAAGGGTGAGAAGACGGGGGTGTACAAGCACCTGCTTACCGGGGTGTCGTTCATGCTGCCGATGGTGGTGGCCGGCGGCCTGTTGATCGCGTTGTCGTTCGTGTTCGGTATCGAAGCCTACAAAGAGCCGGGCACCTTGCCGGCGGCCTTGATGCAGATTGGCGGCGAGGCGGCGTTCAAGCTGATGGTGCCGCTGTTGGCCGGCTACATCGCCTGGTCGATCGCCGACCGCCCGGGCCTGGCGCCCGGCATGATCGGTGGTCTGTTGGCCAGCACCCTGGGGGCCGGCTTCATCGGCGGCATCATTGCAGGGTTTCTCGCCGGTTACAGCGCCAAGGCCATTGCCCGTTGGGCACGGCTGCCGAGCAGCCTGGAGGCGCTCAAGCCGATTCTGATCATTCCGCTGTTGGCCAGCCTGTTCACCGGCCTGGTGATGATTTATGTGGTCGGCCAGCCAGTGGCGGCGATGCTCGAAGGGCTGACGCAATTTCTCGACAGCATGGGCACCACCAACGCCATCCTGCTTGGGCTGGTGCTTGGCGGCATGATGTGCGTGGACCTGGGCGGGCCGATCAACAAGGCCGCCTATGCCTTTTCGGTGGGCCTGCTGGCCTCGTCGAGCTATGCCCCCATGGCGGCGACCATGGCTGCCGGCATGGTGCCGCCGATCGGCCTGGGGATTGCCAGCTTCATCGCCCGCCACAAGTTTGCCCAGAGCGAACGCGAGGCGGGCAAGGCCGCGCTGGCCCTGGGGCTGTGCTTCATTTCCGAAGGCGCCATCCCGTTTGCCGCCAAGGACCCGTTGCGAGTGATCCCGGCCAGTGTCGCCGGGGGGGCCTTGACCGGTGCGTTGTCGATGTACTTCGGCTGCAAGCTGATGGCGCCGCACGGGGGCCTGTTCGTGCTGTTGATCCCCAACGCGATCAACCATGCGTTGCTGTACCTGCTGGCGATCGTGGCGGGTAGCCTGCTGACGGCCGTGGTGTACGCGGTGATCAAGAAGCGTGAGCAGGTGGAATTGGCAGTGGTGCCGGTGAAGGGGTAATCGAGCGTTCTGGGGCTGCGCAGCAGCCCCCCTGCCTACCGCTGATGTTTGCGCCGCAACGGCTCCAGCAAGTCTCACGCCGCAGACCGGGCCGAG